>JAFEBB010000020.1 GCA_018266075.1 Deltaproteobacteria bacterium
CCCTCTTCTGAGGGGGAGGGCCGGGGAGGGAGAGCGGGAACTGGACGACAGCAGACGATGTGGAAGCAGAGCGCCACGGCCGAGGTCGCCCTTCAATCCCAGGCATCTCCGCCCCAGCTCAGTTCATGGGCCCTCTCGGCGGCCCGCCACTGAGCTCATTCAGCACGGCCACGAACTCATCCGGCGGTGTGAACGTGAGCCGATTCGCGCTCATCTCGCTGGGCAAGCGGAGCAGCTTTCCGTGGTGCCACCAATACAGGTTCGGGCTCAGCGATCCCGGCCCTTCCTGAAACATCCCAAACGCCATCGAGATGAGCCCGTTGATCGCGCTCACCACGCGCATGTCGCGGATGGGGTGGAACAGCACCGCATGCCTGTGCGGCATGGCCACGAGCACGCCGTGGTGTGCCGGTCTGTCGAGGAACGCCTCCAGCCTCAACGCATGCGAGGTGGTGAAGAAGCTGTCCCCAATCAGCGCATCGATGTTCACGCCACCACCGACCTCCACCACGCGTCGCTCGGGCGGCGGCTCGTGGGCGACGTTGTCGAGCCCCAGCCGGAAGAGGTCATCCTCGGTGACACCCCAGGCATCGGTCCTGGCCTTGGCCACGCTTCGCACCGAGCTGGGGAGGTCGTACACCACCGCGGCCTCGACGCCCTCGGCCACCTTGCGATGGATGAGCTGGTCGCCGACCTCGGCGCCGTACCCCGCGCTGTAGAGCCGCACCTTCACCTTGTCGCGCACGCGCTCGTAGCTGGCCTCGAGGCTCTCGATCTCGGCGCTCTCGCGGTTGGACTTGATGATGTTGTCGAGGTGCTCGGCGATGAGCGACTGCCAGCGCTCCGGCGGCTCGCGGTGGCAGAGCTGCGCCAGGTTCTGCAGCCCGAGGTGGTTGGGCTCGCCCGCGCCCATCCGCACCTTGATGACGCCATTGCCAAACTCGAAGGGCAGCGCCCGCCGGGTGAGCTCCGCCTCGACGGTGTTCAGGAACTTCGCGTACTCCGCATCGCTGAAGAACCGGGCCCACTCCGGCGCGGTGCCGCCGCTGCGAAAGTAGCGATCGAAGATCGTCACGTCGTCCAGCCTACTCCTTTCAACCGAAGTCGGCTGTCACCCGTCCAGACGGCGCGTCGCGATTGACGGCATCGAGGACTGCAAGCAACACCGCCTCCACGTCCCGCTCGGCCTGCGCCGCGTCCACGCGCAGCACGGTCATGCCCAAAGCCTCGAGGAAGCGCTGCCGGTAGGCGTCGTACTCGGGCATCTGCGCGTCGTCGAGCTCGAGAGCGAGCCGAAGCGAGGGCGCGTAGAAGTCCACGATGAACTGCGCAATCGGGTGCTTGCGGCGGAACTTGAGGCCACAGAAGGCGCGCCTGCGAAGTCGCGACCAAAGCAGGCCCTCGACCGACGTCTGCGCTCTTCGTTGCTGACGTGCTTTTTCGACGAGATCCGCGCGCGCACGCGCAGTCCAATCCCACCCCACCATCGCCCACCTCCCCCCGAAACACGGGAGAGGTAGCACGGTGATCTGACATGGCGTCAGGCTTCCCCAGGCACGCTCGGGTGCGAAGTACCTGGGAAACGGTGACGGTGATCGGTGTGCGGTGATCGGATTACTTGCCGAAGACCGCGCGCTCGAAGCCGCCGTGCCACGCTTCGGCAGCGAACGTCACCGGCACGTCGACGTGGCCTTCGATCACCAGGCGCGCGCCGCCGACCTCGCCAATCCACGCGAACGGCACGCCCGCCTTCTTCGCCGCCGCCTCGACGGCGCTCGCCTGCGCGGGGTTCACGCTGATCACCACGCGGCTCGCGTCCTCGCCGAAGAGCAGCGCATCCGCACGAACGGCGCTCTCGAGCTTCACGCGCGCCCCCAGCCGCTGCTCGCCCATCACACAGCACTCCGCCAGCGCCACCCCGAGCCCACCTTCGGCGCAGTCATGGGCGCTGTTCACCTGGCCCTGGCGCACCAGCTCACGCACCAGCTTCTGGAGCTTCGCCTCGGCCACGAGATCGAGCGACGGCGGCTTGCCCGCGGTCTTCCCATGCACGGCGAGTAGGTACTCCGAGCCGCCCAGCTCACCGCGTGTCGCGCCCAGCACGGCGATGCGATCGCCCGCATGGGCAAAGGCGCTGTGCGTGGTCTTGGCGCAGTCCGGCACCAGGCCCACGATGCCCACCGTCGGGGTGGGGAAGATGCCCTGGCCGTCGGTCTCGTTGTAGAGGCTCACGTTGCCGGACACGACGGGCACCTCGAGCGCCTTGCAGGCCTCCGAGATCCCATCGACCGCCTCGGAGAAGCTCCACATCACCTCGGGCTTCTCCGGATTGCCGAAGTTGAGGCAGTCGGTGAGTCCCAGCGGCTCGCCGCCCACGCACGACACATTTCGCGCGCACTCGGCCACCGCGAGCTTGGCGCCCTGGCGCGGGTCGAGCTCGCAGTAGCGGCCGTTGCAGTCCACCGCGAGCGCGAGGCCCACGGTGCCGCCTTCCACGCGCACCACCGCTGCGTCGCCGCCGGGCCGCACCACGCCGCCGAGCCGCACCATGTGGTCGTACTGCCGGTACACCCAGCGCTTGCTGGCGATGGTCGGCCGCGCGAGCAAGGTGAGCAGCGTCGCGTTCAGGTCCTTCGGTGCGGGCAGCGAGAGCGGATCGAACGCCTGGGTCGCATCCAGCGACGCCGGCCGCTTCATGGGCCGCTGGTACTTCGGCGCGTCGTCGGTGAGCGGCGCCACGGGCAAATCCGCGACCTGCTTCTCGCCCTCGAAGATGCGCACCCGGCCGGTCTCGGTGACCTTGCCCACCACGGCGGCGTCGAGGTCCCACTTCTGGAAGATGCGGACGACCTCTTGCTCCTTGCCCGCGCGCGCCACGATGAGCATGCGCTCCTGGCTCTCGCTGAGCATGATCTCGTACGGCGTCATGCCCTTCTCGCGGCGGGGCACAGCGCCCACGTCGAGGTCGAGCCCCGAGCCCGCGCGCGCGGCCATCTCGATGCTGGAGCTGGTCAGGCCGGCGGCGCCCATGTCCTGGATGCCCACCAGCAATTCCTCGCCGCGGGCGAAGAGCTCCAGGCATGCCTCGAGGAGCAGCTTCTCGGTGAACGGATCGCCGACCTGAACGGTGGGCCGCTTGGACTCGGTGGTGTCGTCGAACTCGGCGCTGGACATGGTCGCGCCGTGGATGCCGTCGCGGCCGGTCTTGGCGCCCACGTAGATGACGGGGTTGCCCACGCCGCTCGCGGTGCCGCGGAAGATCTTGTTCGCGGGCAACACGCCCACGGTGAAGGCGTTAACCAAACAGTTACCGTTGTAGCGGGCGTCGAAGTACACCTCGCCGCCCACCGTCGGCACGCCCATGCAGTTGCCGTAGCCGCCAATTCCGGCCACCACGCCCTCGACGAGGTGCGCGGTCTTCGGGTGCGAGGGCTCGCCGAAGCGCAGCGAGTTCAGGTTGGCGATGGGGCGCGCGCCCATGGTGAAGACGTCGCGCATGATGCCGCCCACGCCCGTGGCCGCGCCCTGATACGGCTCGATGTAGCTGGGGTGGTTGTGGCTCTCCATCTTGAAGGCGGCGGCCATGCCGTTGCCGATGTCGACGACGCCGGCGTTCTCGCCTGGGCCCTGGAGCACGCGCGGGCCGGTGGTGGGCAGGCGCTTCAAGTGGACGCGGGAGCTCTTGTACGAGCAGTGCTCGCTCCACATGGCGCTGAACACGCCGAGCTCGACCAGGTTCGGCTCGCGGCCGAGGAGCCCGACGATCTTCTCGTACTCATCGGGCTTGAGGCCGTGGCGGGAGATGACGTCGGCGGAGTGGGCGGTCATGGCGAAGCGCAAGGTGCCACTGTGAAACGTCACTCGCAACCGGGATTCGCGGGGCGGGGGTTCCAGGCTTCCCCCGGCACGCTCGGACGCTCGGTAACAGGGAAACGGTGACGGTGAACGAGGTGCGGTGATCGGCGCCGCGTCGGAGCGTGCCTGGGAAAGCCTGGCTTCCCGGCTGCTTCTACTTCGTCAAGTTCGCCCGCGGGCTCATCAGCAGGCCGTCCAGCGTGGCGGTGTAGTAGCCGTCGCGGTTCGGGTGGCCCGCGAGGCTCAGCCCGGTCTTGATGAACGAGTTCTTCCCGAGCCAATCCTCGCCGGGCTTGAACTCCACCTTGGCCTTCAACCGCGAGGTCTGCAGCGCCGGTGCGAGGTTGATGTCGCCGTCGGCCTTGGCGTCGATGTCGCCGCCCTGGAGGGTGAAGGTCTCGATGTTGGTCTTGCCCGACTCGGCCTTGAGCTTGACGTCCAAGGTCCCCAGGGTCGCCTTCGGCAGGTCGATCATGCTCACCGTGCCGCCGTTCAGCGCCAGCTCCTTGCCCGAGACCTTGATGCTGCCCACGGTCTTGGTGAAGTCGGTGGTGTTCACCGTCATGTCCACGTCGAACTTGAGCTTGCCCTCCATGTCCAGACCCACGAGCGGCTTGAGGCCCGCGCGCGCGAGCTCCAGGTTCTGGCCGTGCAGCTCGATGGCGGAGACGCCCTTGCTCTTGTTCGAGACGTAGCCGTCCACGTCGCCGCCGAAGGCGTGCGCGCTCACGTGCAGGCCGGGCGGGAAGAGGCCGGGCCGCACCGTGACCGAGTCGATGAGGAACGCGCTCGCGGGTGCGTCCGGCGCGGCGGTGCTCGCGGTGGGCTTGTCGCTGCTCACCATCACGCCCTTCGCGGTCACGCCGAAGAAGAGCCCCGGCCCGAGCGAGGTCATGCTGAGCTGGTAGCCCTGCTGGCGCGCCTCATCGACGATGCGCGCTTGAATCGCCTCGTAGGGCAGCGTGAGGTGGACGAAGAACGCCAGCGCGAGCAGGAAGAACGCCGGGTAGCCCACGTAGGGCAGCCACTTGGGAACCGCGCGACCAGGCATCGTCTAGCTCCCCAGGTAGTAGGTGGAGACGGTGAACCACGCGTCGAGCACGGCGTCGTCGTCGCGCGGGCGAACTTGAAGGCGCGTCACGCGCACCATGCCCGGGTTGTTCTCCACGTCGTTCAAGAACTTGGTGAGCTTGTCGAGCGGCACGTGGGTGAGGGTGACCTCCACGCTCGAGGCCAGGATCTTCGAGTCCTTGTCGTCGCCGGCGGGCGCCGAGCCCTTGTCGGTCATGCCGCCGATCTCCAGGCCGTCCTTCTTTCCCAGGTCCTCGAGGTAGCTGAAGAGGTTGCGCTGGGCGCTGCTCTTGAGCTTGCGCTCCACGTCCTGGCGCTGCTGCTCGGCCTGGCGGTAGCCGGCGGTGAGCTGCACCACCTCGCGGAGCTGCTTGGACTTGCCTTCGATGCGCGAGAGGCGCTTGCTGGCGGCGCGGGAGAGCCCGGTGCCGGCCAGGAAGATCACGAAGAGCGACAACACCACCGCCAGCAGGGCGAGCAGGTTGCGGTCGCGCTGCGAGAGACGCTCGAGGTAACTGCGGACGTCGTCGAGAGGGCTGGCCATGGTTACGAACCCTGGGCCGGCGGCGTCTGGCCGCAGCCCACTTCAATGTCGAGTTGGAAGTCGATCTTGGTGGGGTCCTTCTTGTCCTTCTCGGTCTTGCCGGGGTTGATGGCCGAGAAGCACTTGTAGGACTTGAGCGCGTTGGAGAGCTTGTCGAGCGCCTCGTACGAGTCGACGGTGCCGCGCAACCGCATGCGGGAGAGCGAGATCTCCACCTCGTTGAGCTTGGCGCTGTTGTCCGACGGGATATGGTTGGCGGTCTCGGCGAGCAGCTCCACCGCGGAGACCGTGGGCAGCGAGGCCGCAGGCGCGTTGTGCTCGCGCAGCATGGAGAGCGCCACGGTGAAGTCGCGCTGGCCCTTGCTGAGCACCTTCTGGGTGACCTCGAAGAGCTTGTCGTCGAGCACCTTCTCGCGGGCGTCGAGCGCGTGGAGGCGCGCGAAGCCCTGCACGCCGCCGAGCAGCAGCAGCACGGCGGCGAAGGCGCCCAGGCGGCCCATCTTCTCCTTCACGAACTCGAAGTCGCTCTTGAAGGCGAAGTCGCCACGCCGCAGGTTGAAGCGCGTGGCCTTGTTGCCCGCGGGGCCGAGCTGCGCGCGCTGGGCGAGCGCCCACGACTGCGCCGCCACGGGCACCTCGGCCTGGGCCACCGCACCGGTGAGCTCCGCCGGCGGGTGCCAGAGCTGCGTGGGCACGCCCAGCTCGCGCGACAGCAGCTCGGCGAGGCCAGGAATGCGCGCGGTGCCGCCGCAGAGGTGCACACGCTGAACGGGGTGGCGGAAGCGGGCCTGGTTGGCGCGGAACGTCTGACGCAGCTCGCGCACCACCGGCTGCAGCCCGCGCAGGAGCGCGTTGTACGCGGCGAGGTCGTCGCCGGTGCGCGTGCGCTCGGTGAGGTCGGCGTACTTCTCCTTCCAGGTCTGGGCCTCGTCGGGGCCGACCTTGAAGTCTGCGCCGATCGCACGGGTCAGGTCCGCGCCGCCGCCGGCGAAGGAGCGCGCCAGCTCGCAGCCTCCGAGCGCGGTGCCCAGGGCCACGGAGATGCGCGAGTGCCCCAGGTCGACGATGGCGTGCACTTCCGAAGGCGCGTGCAGGCCCGTCGAGAGCAGCGTGGTGTAGACCAGCGAGGGCAGGGTGACCACCCGCGGCTCCACGCCGAAGCCCTGGAGCTGCTCCAGCAGCGCGCGCAGCTCGTCCTTGCGCATGGCGCCCACCAGCAGGTCGCTCTTCTGCGCGGTGGCGCCGGCCATGGCCTGGTAGTCGTAGGCGATGTCCTCGAGGTCGAAGAGCATCTGGCCTTCGACCTCAAACGGCAGCGTCTGCTCGATCTGCTTCTCGTTGTTGAAGGGCAGGGTGAGCACCTGCACCGCGGCGCCGAGGCCGGGCGTGTTCACCGCCACCTGGTCGGCGGCGAGGCCCTTGTCCTGCGCCAGGTGCTCCAGCGCGGCCTTGATCGCCGCGGCGCGGTCGCCCGGCTGCAGGCGCACCTCCGCGAAGCGCTTCACCGCGCTGCTGCGGAAGTTGGCCTCCACCAGCAGCGCCTTGACGCTGTAGCTGCCCAGGTCGAGTCCGAGGATGCGGGCCATTTACTCTTCCCTCCAGTACAGGAGCTGGCCGAGCGCGTTGTCCGAGCGGACGACCGCGGTCAGCTTCTTCTGCACCTTGCCCACGTCGCCCTCGGCGTGGATGGAAAACGTCTCGGTGCGGTCCGAGAGGCGGATGTTGCTGCCGGCGTTCTGGGTGAGCGCGGGGTTCACCGCCACCTTGTTGGCCTGCAGGATGGCCACGAACTGCGGCACGGTCATGCCCATCCCCGGGAACATCTTGGTCATCTCCAGGTCGCTCAAGATCTGCTGCACCGTGAGCGGGCTCTGCAGGTTGGGGTCGTTGGGGTTGTTGGCGGCCAGGTAGATATTCATGAGCATCATGAAAGGGTCGTCGGTGTTCACGTTGATGGCCCGGTTGATGTCCGGGTACACCGTGAGCCGGTCGCGGAAGGCGGCCATGAAGCGGTCCGAAACCCCGTCCACACGGTAGAGCTCGTCGAGGCTGTCGAAGGGAGCGTTCTTGGGCTTGTAGGTGGGCTTGTAGCGCGAGTACGGCTGCGTCTCGTCGGAGAAGCCGTCGACGAAGGGGTTCACCTGGTCGTCCGGGTTCATCGTCGAGGCGACCTGGTTGCTATCAATGAAATCCTTCATGTTGATGATGATGTCTTTGGCGGTGGTGCGCACACCGTTGGCGTCCTCGTCGTCGTAGAGCCACTCGTAGCGCTTGTCGCCGAACATCAACATGGACTGCATGATCGCCACCTGCTGGATGCGGCCCGAGGGGATGTTCAGCCGGGCCACGTTCAGCTTGCTCTCCTCGTCTTCGATCTCCGCGTGGTAGCTGCCCTGGAAGTCGCCGAAGCTCTTCACCTTGCCCTTGCCGCCGGGCAGGCCGTCGCCCTCGCCGAACACGGGCGCCGTCTCGGACGTGGAGGCCGAGGCCTTCGTGGCCTCCTTGGCGTCGCTCTCCTGGAAGAAGTCGTCCTGGCCCATGGGCGCGCTGCTGCCGGCGCCGCCCAGGAAGAGTTGAATCATTCCCGAGTCGACAGGGATCAGCTTGTACAATTGGATGTTCAACCCGCCGCTCAGGCCCGGAATGCCGGCCAGGGCGCCGCCCGCGCCGCCCGCCCCGCCCAGCAGGTTGCCGAGCGCGCCGCCCGCACCGCCGAGCGCACCCAGGGGGTTCGAGGAGGCGAGCGGGCTCTTGTCGAGCTCGCGCTGGAAGTGGATGACCAGGCGGGAGAGGTTGAAGGCGCTCTTGGCCAGGAAGTACGCCCGCACCTCATCGCGCGCGTTGGCGGCGAGGTCGAGCTCCACGCGCGAGGAGTAGGTGAAGTCCACCACCACGGCCGTGAAGATGGCGATGGCGGTGAGCACCATGATCAGGGCGATGCCCCGGTTCCTGGCGTGCGCGCGGCGGCGGTTCTTGTGAGTCGGCCGGTACCACATCGTAAAATCCTGGATTGAAGAGTTCCTTACGAGTGCTGGATGGGCAGGCGCATGAAGAGCCGCGCCTCGGTGGAGTAGTTGATGTCCTTGCCGTTCTCGTCGACGCTGGTGATGGTGATGCGCACCCGCTCTGGGAGCCGGTCGCGCTCGCGGCGGGTGTCCCACTCCTCCACCCACTCGTGGCGGTTGTCGTCGTAGTACTCGAACTTGATCTTCTTCACGTCGTCGCTGAGCACCATCTCCACGCCGCAGTCGTCGCTGCGACCGCCGCCGCGCTTGCAGGAGTCGGTCTCGGCCTCGAGGAGCGGGTTCTCGCGGCGGATGAGCACGTCGTGCGTGGACTCGCCCAGCTCGGCCTCGGGGTTGCGGCCCACGCGGTACTCGAAGACCGCCTGGTCGCTTTCCTTCGCATCCTTGTAGCGGCGCTGGTGGGCGAAGGCGGTGAAGCTGAGCTGCTCGCTGTCGCCCGAGAAGAACGTGGGCATGTCGCTCTTGTCGCGCCAGCGGGTGTGGTCGAAGTCATTCGACATGAAGGCCATGGAGATCTCCCGCGACATGCGGGTGAGCGCCACCTGGATGCCGCGGTAGTGCTCGCTCTCGGCCTCGATGACTTCCTTGGCGCGCAGCATCGGCCCGAACGACGCGTAGATCAGCCCGCCCATGATGGACACGATCGCCACGGCGATCATGACCTCCATCAGGGTGAAGCCCGCGTTCTTGGCAGCCTTGCGCTTCATGATTGGTAATTACTGATCCAGCACGTTCTGCTGAGGGTTGGACTGCGTGCTCGAGTTCTGTGGAGCCTGGTTGGTGGGCTGGCCCATGCTCACGATCTGCTCCACCACAGTGAACTCCTGCGGGTTCTTGCCATCCATCCAGGTGATGGTGAGGCGCACCTCGCGCACCATCTGTGTAATTTGAGAGATCATCATTTGAGCGGGGCCGGCCATGGCGCCGCCGAGCATGCCGCCCATGCCGCCGGCCATGCCGCCGATGGCGCTGGAGAGGCCGGGCGCGCCGCTGGCGCTGGTGCCGCTCGAGCCGCCCAGGCCGGTGAGGTTGCCGAGCATGTTGGCGAGGCCGCTGCCGGCGGCGCCGGGGTCGGGCATGCCGTTGCTGCTGCCGCCGGGATTGTTGGGATCGTCGGGGCCGCCGGAGCCGCCGAGGATCATGCTCACCAGCTTGGTAGGGTCGAGGTTGTCGGCCTTGGGGGCCACCACCTCGACTTTCCACTTGTACTGGGGGAAGCCCTCGTCCTCGAAGTTGCCGTCGCTGGGCGACATGTTCTCGCCCTCCGCGGGGAGGCCCTTCTCGTCGAGCTGGGTCTCGATGTCGAGCATCTTCCCGCGCGCCAGCATGGCCGCCACGTTGAGCTGCTTGGCGTACGAGTGCATGGCGATGGCGCCGGCGTTGATCTCCGAGAGCGCCACCAGCGCGATGGCGAGGATGGCCATGGCCACCATGACCTCGAGCAGTGTGAAGCCGCGCTGGCCGCGCGATTGTACAGTTCGCGCGCTCATTTGATGTCCTTGGGCAGCTCGAGCTCTTCGGCCACGGCCTTCACCTTGCCGGTGAGCGGCGAGACCTTGAGCGTGTAAACCGTCGAGCCCGAGCTCACATAGATTTGAGCCCGCTCGGTGTAGCCCTGCGGGAAGAAGTAGAGGAATGCCTGGCCCTTCGTGTAGCGCTCGCGCTGGTGATCCACCCAGACGCCGATGTCCACGCCCTTGGGCAGCGCCTGCTTCTCCACAGTGTCGTTGGTGAACTCGGAGAACTCGGCCTGCTTGAGGATGCGCTCCTTCTCGGCCTTCATCTCGTTGGCGTCAGTGAGGTTGAAGCCCGAGCTGCTGCTCATCTCCAATTCACGATCGAGCTTCTCTTTCTCGATCATGTCCTCGTCCTTGGCGCCGTCGCGGGCCTTCTCGCGCTCGGCGTTGAGGACGAAGTGACCCTGCGCGCACTCGGCCCAGTAGGCCTTGGCGTCGAGGTCGAACACCATGCGGCACGGCTTACCCGAGAGCGCGCTCTCGTTGTACATGTAGCGGATGACGCCGGTGAGCTTGCTGGAAGCCTCCCGCGCGCGCACGCCGGTCACGCCTTCAATGGAAGGCACCACCGCGGCAAAGAGCAGCCCCACGATGAGCAGGGCGATGCCCAGCTCGATGAGCGTGAGGCCCGCCTGCCGCGCGGAGGCGAGGCGACGCATTCTGTAGAATGAAGACTTCATATTCACATCGCCTCCTTTCCGGACTGCAAGTGGGCATGGCTCGCCGAGCTACTTGGTGGTGTCGTCCTTGCTCGAGATGTCGGCGTCGTCGTCGGTGCCACCGGGCGCGCCGTCGGCGCCGTAGCTGGTGATGACGGGCTTGCCGCCCTCGAGCACGTACACGTAGTCGTGGCCCCAGGGATCCTTGGGCGTGCTCTCGAGCTGCTTGCCGGTGACCAGCGCGCCGATGCCCTCGCCGGTGTCGGGGTACTTGCCCTTCTGCGTGTAGTAGAGCTTGAGCGCATTGCCGATGTTGCGGATGTCGAGCTTGGCGCGGTCGACCTTGGCCTTGTTGAGCTGGGGAACGACCGCGACGCCGACGGCCGCAGCGATCAGGCCGAGGATGGTGATCACCACCATGATCTCGATGAGGGTCATGCCGCGGGCGTTGCGCCCGCCGCGGCGGAAGGTCTTGCGGTAGTGCGAGAAGCGGTTCACGTCGGTTCTCCTTGAAAGTTCGAATCAATAATTGGGGAAATCGCTAACGCTGGGCTGCGCTCTCGAGCGGCGAGGGGGCAGGGCCCGGCTTGTAGAGTGTCCAACCCACGATGAGCAGCGAGGCGGCCACCATCAGGGCCATGGCCACAGTCATGCGCATCGCGAGCCGTTGCTGGGTGTGAATGGACATGGATGCGCTCGCTCAGTGGATGACCGTGTTGAGCTGCAGGATGGGCATCAGAATCGAGAAGACGATGAAGGCCACCACGCCGCCCATGACCACGATGAGCACGGGCTCGAGCAGCGAGGTGAGCGCGCCAATGCGCACGTCCACCTGCGTCTCGTAGGCCGAGGCGACATTCATGAGCATCTCCTCGAGCTGACCGGAGCGCTCACCAATCGAAATCATGTGGTACACGAGCGGGGGAAATTCGCCGGAGCGCTTGAGGGGCGCGGCGATGCTCTCGCCCTCGCGAATGCTCTCGCGCGCATCTTCAATCACCTTCGTGAGGATGCTGTTGGAGACGATGTTCTTCACGATGTCCATGCTCGCGAGGAGCGGGACGCCGCTCTTGAGCAGGGTGGATAGCGTGCGCGCAAAGCGGGCGATGGAGAGCATGCGCATCATGCTCCCGAAAATGGGCGCCTTGAGGGTGAAGCGGTCCCAGGTGGTCTTGCCCTTGGGCGAGGCCTTCCAGCGGAAGAAGGCGAAGACGCTCAGCACCGCGCCGGAGGCGAGCACGTACCAGTAGTCGCGCGTGAAGTTGGAGGCGAAGATGAGCGCGCGCGTGGTGAGCGGCAGCGTGACCTTGGCGTCCTCGAAGATCTTGGTGACCTTGGGCACGACGAAGGTAAACAAAATAATCAAGATCACCAGGCTCATCAGGATCATGATGGCCGGGTAGGTCATGGTGCCGATGACCTTCTGGCGCAGCTTGGCCGAGGCCTCGGTGAAGTCGGCGAGGCGCACCAGCACCACGTCGAGCGCGCCGGAGCTCTCGCCCGCGCGGATCATGTTCACGTACAGGCCGCTGAAGGCCTTGGGGTGCGCGCCCAGCGCGTCGGCGAGGCTGGAGCCCTCGTTCACGCGCTGCTTCACGTCGGAGAGGATGCGCTTGAGCTTCTCCTTCTCCATCTGATCGATGAGCGCCGTGAGCGCTTCGATGAGCGTCACGCCCGCGCCGATGAGCACCGCAAGCTGGCGGGTGAGGATGGAGATGTCTTCGGAGGAGATGCGCTCGGCGAACAGCGAGATGTTGATCTGGCCCGAGGGCTGGGCCTTGCCGCCGGCGGCCGCGGGCGCACCCTTCTCGCCGAGCACCTCGGTCAAGAAGATGCCCTCGCGGCGCAGGTTGGCGCGCAGGGTCTTCGGGCTGTCCGCGTCGCGGAGCCCGGTGATGGTCTTTCCGGCCTCGTTCAGGCCGCGATACTCGAAGACCGGCACGGGTTAGGTGTCCTCTTGCGTGACGCGGAGCACTTCCTCCGCGGTGGTGATGCCCTGGACCACCTTGCGTGCGCCGTCGTCCATGAGCGTGCGCATGCCGTGGGCCACGGCGATCTGCTTGATGGTGTTGGAGTCCTTCTTGGCGAGGAGCATCTGACGAATGTCCTCGTCGATGAGCATGAGCTCATAGATACCGGAGCGGCCCTTGTAGCCGTTCTTGTTGCACTCGGCGCAGCCAATGGGCTTGTACAATTGAGTTGTGCCGTACTCGCGCATGAGCTCGGGGGTGATGTTGAGCTCGGCGAGCTCTTCCTCGGTGGGCGTGTAGGCCTGCTTGCAGCTCTTGCAGAGCACGCGAATCAGGCGCTGGGCGAGCACGCCCACCAGCGAGCTGGCCACGAGGAAGGGCTCCACGCCCATTTCCACCAAGCGGGTGAGGGCACCGGGGGCGTCGTTGGTGTGAACGGTGCTCATCACCAGGTGGCCGGTGAGCGAGGCCTGGATGGCGATCTCCGCCGTCTCCAGGTCGCGGATTTCGCCGACGAGGATGACGTCCGGGTCCTGGCGCAAGAAGGAGCGCAGGCCGTTGGCGAAGGTGAGGCCAATCTTGGAGTTCACCGCCACCTGACCGATACCATTGAGCTGGTATTCGATAGGGTCCTCGACGGTGAGGATGTTGATGTCCGGCTTATTGATCTTGGTGAGCGCGGCATAGAGCGTGGTGGTCTTGCCGCTGCCGGTCGGGCCGGTCACCAGGATGATGCCGTGGCTCTTGTTGATGAGCCCGTCCATGATGCCGAGCTGCTGGTCGTTGAAGCCGATCTCCTTGAGGTCGAGGAGCACGGCGTTCTTGTCGAGCAGACGCAGCACCAGGCGCTCGCCGTGGCTGGTGGGCACTGTCGAGAGACGAATGTCGACGTCCTTGCCGGCGATCTTGATGCGGATGCGGCCGTCTTGCGGCAGGCGCGTCTCGGCGATGTTCAGGCCGCCGAGGATCTTGATGCGGCTCGCGATGGCCTTCTGGTAGCGCTTGGGCGGACGGATGACCTCGTGGAGCACGCCGTCGAGGCGGAAGCGCACCGCGAGATACCGGTCCATCGGCTCGATGTGAATATCGCTCGCGCGCTCCTTCACGGCGCGGAACATGATCGAGTTGACCAACTTGATAATTGGCGCTTCGTCGCCCGAGGCGTCGAGGAGGTCTTGGGGCTCCTCGAGCTCGTGGGCGAGGGCGTCGAGGTTGTCGCCTTCCTCGAGGTCGTCGACGAGCGACTGGGCCTCGTCGGCGGCGCGGTCGTACGCCTGGTTGATGGCGTCGACGATCACCTGGCTCGGCGCCACGCGCGGGGTGACGGCCTGGCCGAGTAGCACGCGCACGCGGTCGAGCAGCGAGGTGTCGAGCGGATCCGCCACGGCGACGATGGCCGCTTCGCCCTCGTTGCCGAGCGCGAGCACCTTCGCCTGGCGGGCAAACTGAATGGGGATCTTCTTGAGCTTCTCCTCGTCGACCTGTGACGAGTCGAGCTCCTCGGAGAAGGGGAGGTCGAGCTGCACCGCGAGCGCGCGGAGCACCTCCACCTCGGTCACCACCTTCATGCCGATGAGGAGCTCGCCGAGCCGGCCGCCCTTCTCTTGCTGCTGCGCCAGGGCCTCGTCGAGCTTCTCGCGCGGCAGCTTGGCCGTGTGGATGAGGATCTCGCCGAGCGGCCGGCCGCAGAGGTAGGCCGGGCTGTGCACCACCATCGCGGTGTTGGTGGGCTCGCGGGTCTCTGGCTGTGAGTCAAAGGACGGCATGGTTCACTCGGTCTCGGTACAGCGCTTCTTCAAACTCCGGGCCTGCGGCGATTCCTTCCAGCGTGCAAACAAGCGGTGGCTACTGCTCCTGCGGGCTCTGCGGCGGAGGCGGCGGCGCCGGGTTGGCGGGCGTGGCCGGGTTCTCCGCGGGGATGGGCGCGGGGGCGCCGGTGTGCACCTCGAACGAGGATGGCGGCACGCCCTCAGGCGTGCCCTCGGGACCTGCGCCTCCGGCTCCACCGGCCGGCCGGCCGGAAGGCGGCATGTTCGAGAGATCGGAGTTGGCGCGGTTGGCCGGGCCGATGAGCCGCTCGCCCGAGCCCACGCCGGACCCGCCGTTCTCCACCTTGTTGGCCTCGGCGCGCAGCTGGGTCCGCATCTTCGAGAGCGGCCCCGACTTGTGCGAGTAATCGATAAAGGCCTCGTACGCCTTCTCGTGGCCGTAGAACTCCTCCACGAACTCCTGACGCTCCTTGAGCTTGCGCTCGAAGATGCGCTGGAAGTCGGACTGCTCGCGAATGATGTACGGCGTGAGGAACAACAAGAGATTCGTGCGGATCTTGTGGCGTGTCTCCTCGCGGAAGAGGTGACCGACGATCGGAATGTCGCCAAGGATGGGCACCTTGCTCACCGACTCGATGTTGTGCTCCTGGATGAGGCCGCCGATGACCACCGTCTGCTGGTCCTTCACGACGATGGTGGTCTTGGCCGAGCGCTTCGAGGTGGTCGGGCCGAGCACGGGGTCCTGAGAGGCGATCTCTTCGGTCTGCTCGTCGACCACCATGCGGATGGTGTCGCCCTCGTTGATCTGCGGCTTGATCTTGAGCTTGAGCTCCACGTTCTGGCGCTGAATCGGCGCGAAGAAGGAGCCGAGACCGCCGAGGCCGGAGAGCGAGCCGAGGCCCGCGGTGCCGAGCGCGCTGGTGCCCGCGGCGCCGGCCACGCTGCCCAGCGTCGAGCCGAGCGACGACGGCGAGAAGCCCGCCTGAAAGGGCACGTTCTGGCCCACGGTGATCTCCGCCTCTTCATTGTCCGTGGTGAGGATGTGCGGCGTGCTGAGCACGTTGGCGTTGTTGTTGGTGGTGAGCGCGTGGATGAGCACGCCGAAGCTGGGAACGTTGATGCCGAACTTCTGCAGCGCGGGAATCGCCGGGCCCTGGAGGCCCGCGAGGAAGCCGCCGAAGCTCGCCAGGTTCAAGAGCGAGAACGAGGGAGGGAGGCCGGTGCCGCCGGGGTTGCTGCCCACGAGCGAGACGGCCTGGCCCTGCGAGTTGAACAGATTGGTATCAATCGGCGGGAGGCCGGTGTGCAGGCGCGCGCCGAAGTTGGTGTTGTCGTCGAGGTTGACCTCCATGATCACCGCCTCGACGAACACCTCGCGGCGGGCCAGGTCGAGCTTCTCGATGACCTTCACCAGGTTTCGATAGTCGGTATCGGAAGCGATGATCACCAGCGAGTTGGTGGCCTTCTCCGCGGTGATCTTCACCTCGCCGCTGAAGAGCTCGGCCATCGCCGGGCCCTTGCCGCCCCCGGGCTTGGCGCCGCCGGGGCCGCGCGCGCCGGCACCCTGGGTGAGGTTGGAGAGGGTATTCGCCAACTCTTCGGCGGCCGCGTTCTGCAAGTAATAAACGTGAACGCCACCCTCGCCGGCAGTGGGAACATCCAAGTCTTTAATGATTGTAAGAACCCGGTCGAACGACTTGTCCGGGCAGATCACGATGAGCTTGTTGGTGCGCTCGTCGGCGAGCACCAGGCGCAGCGAGGGCGTGCCCTCGTCGGCGCCGCCAGCGGTGTTGGTGGCGCCACCGGGCGGCGGGGTGAGGGGGCCGCCCTCCTTGTGAATCGGCGCGCCGGGCGGGGTCTTGGGCACCGAAAGCGCGCCCACGCGGGCGCCGGGCTGGCCCTTCTTCTGTTCGAAGATCTTGGTGAGCTTGTCGGCGAGGTCGCTCGCCGCCGCGTACTGCACCTGGACGATGTGCACCGAGTCCACGCCGCCGGGCTGGTCGAGCTGCTCGAGCACGCGCTCGAGGCGGTGCATGTTGGAGCCGACGTCATGGCAGATCAGGAGATCCGGCTGGAAGGGATCACACTGGCCGTTGGGCGTGACCAGGTTCGCGAGCGCGCCGCGCACCGGCTCGAGCTCCGAGTAGCGCACCCGGAAGATCTTGGTGACCATCATCTCGCTCTCGGGGATTTTGTCCTGGTCCTCGAGGAAGGTGGGGATGGTGCTCTGGCGCGCGTTGCGCTTCTCCTCAATGCGCAGGAACTTGCCCACCGGATAGACGGCGAGGTTGTTGGCGTCGAGCGCGGAGAGGAAGGCCGCGTAGACCTCTTCGGCGGAGACGTAGGCCTCGCCGTGCTGCGGCCCGATGATGGTGATCTTGCCGCGGATGTTCTCCGGCAAGATGAACATCTTGCCGGTCATGTCCGCGACCTGCTTCACCAACTCTTCGATATCGACCTTGTCGAATTGCAGCTTGAACTTGCCGCTCTTCGCCATCTGATCGCGCGGCAGCACGCGCTTCTCGACGTCGTCGCCCGCGTCCTTGCTGGCGGCGGTCGTGGGCGGGTTGGGTGCATTTCGGCCGCCGGCGCCCCGCGGGTTCGCGCGCGGGTTGCTGCTCGAGCCGCGGCTGCTCGCGTTGTCGGTGTTGGCCGCGGCGTCGTTCGCGGTGTTGGTGTTCGCCGGCGGCGGGATCGGATTCGGCGGCAGCCGTTTCTGCATCGGCGGCGCGCCCTGGCGCACCGGCGACGCCATGTGCGGCAGCACCGGCGCGTTGGGCTTGCCGAGCGAGGGCAGGCGAATCGGCGGCTTCTGCGGCTCGGCGTCCTGCGCTCGGGCGAGCGAGGGCACGGCCGTCGCGACGGCGAGCAACACGGGCAAGAGGCGGGTGTTCTGGGGCATGGTGGTCGGGCGGGCCTTGGGCCGCAGGGCTGCGGTTACTGGACGACGTCGTACTGCTTGTTGACCGTGCTGCCGTTGCGGTCGATTTCGATCTCGATGTGGCTCGAGTCTTTCAACTTGGCATAGGCCTCGAGGGCCTTGTCCGGGCTGTTGATCTCGAAGCCGTTGATGCGGCGGATGACGTCGCCGTTCTGGACGCCGATCTTCGAGTAGATGCTGTCGGGCCGGATGCTGAAGAGCTTGAAGCCGGTGGCCACGCCGTCCTTGAAGGCCGGCACGATGCGCGCCTGCATGGCCACGTCGTTCAGGTTCGACAGTGTCTTATCCAGTTCCGACTTCTGGACTTGATACTTGTTCTCGCCCACGGACCTGATGCCATTGCCGTTGACGGTGGAGGGCGGCGGTTCGGTGTTGGCGACCTCGGTGGGCTTGGCCACGATGGCGGCCACGGGGCCGTTGCCCTCCTTGTCGTCGATGTACTCGCGGTGCCCGTTGTTGAGCACGATCACGCAGCCGTTGGGCTGGTCGTCCTTCGAGAACTCGGTGCAGTCGTCGAGGATGTCGAGGACCTTGGCGCCCTGGATTCGGTCGTCGACCATGTACGTGTCGTTGGTGTGCGCCTGCGTGTCCTCGATGACCGCGAAGGACCAGTACTTGTTCGTGGAGACCGTGGTGCCGAGCAGCCGCACGTGCAGGGTGGTGTGCAGCGGCACGGAGGTGAGGTCGTCCTTCTTGGCGTCGCCGAGCGCGGGCTCCTTGAGCGCCACCTCGGGCTTGGGCAGCGGGATGCCGGTGACGCGCGACATGGCCTCGGGATCCAGCCGGGTGGCCATGGCGTAGGCCGGCCGCGGCGCGGTCGACACTGGCGGGTTCACGTCGGGTGCACCCGCCAGCGCGCTCTCGGTGAACACGTTCAGCGCGCGCGCCACGAGCAGCGCGGCGAGCGCCAGGAAGAGCAGGTTCACTGCCCAGAAGTACTTGCGAAACAAGAGCTCCACGCGCCGTCTCCACCACCGGTTACCAGGTCATCAAGCAAGCCAGGTGCCATGAGGGTCGGATAACCCAAGGCCCCAAACAGCCCGAAAATTCCGACGTTTGCCCGGCAGGCTGGCAAGCAGCCGGGACAAAATGTCACGCCGTTCGGCCGCACAGGACCGGGCGTGACAAAGCGTCAATCGCGGAGCTCCAGGGCGATGTTCCGCGTCGAGCCCGCGCGCTCCAGGGAGACGACAGCGTGGCTGGCCGTGAGCAAGGCGGGCAGGTGGGCAGCGAGTGCGTCCAGGTTTCCGACGTCGATGCCGTCGACGCTGTGGATCACATCGCCGACCTGCAGGCCCAGCGCGGCAGCTGGACCGCCAGGCTGCACCCACAGCGCCGTCACGCCGCTGATTCTGCCGTTCTTCAGAACCGGGAGTACGCGCGCGCTGGTCAGCCAGAGATTCGGATCGGCGGCCAAGCGATTGCGCTCTACGTGGGTCAGCGTGGCCACGACGTCGGGCTCGCGCTCCGAGCGCGCAGCCGCGATGGGACCGTCGAGGCCGACCGAGTGCAGCGTGTCTCCGCACCGGACGATCGCCCGGTCGCTCTCGACGGACTCGAGCACGCAATCGCCGAGAGAATCTCCGGGCAAGAGCGGCACCGCGCCGCGGCCTTCGTCGAGCAGCGCCCACGACCACGCGGCGTGATTCGACAAGACCGCCCCGCGCAGGTGCGCCATCGGCGGCGCCGGCGCCGGCGCCAGTGGCTGCGGTGCGCGCGGGCTGATGCCGAACACGCGCGCCATCTGGATTTCGTCGAGTGTCACATGCGGATTGGGCGCCGGACTGGACAGTTTTGGCACGAAGAACAGTGGCTCCACGGCGGCGTCCACCACGGCGCTCACCGCCAGGGCGATGAGCAGCGCAGCGGCACCGACCCCCATCAAGTCCAGCCAGCGAAAGGCGCAGCGCATGATCGCTCCCGGGAATGGCTTCCGGGAGAGCAAGCGCGGTGCCAGCGGGAAGTGCGCGAGATCGCGTGCGTCGATCCGGTCGCGTGTGACAATCGGCGCCGATCGACACGCGTCGATGTGACACTATGACGGCTTGTTCTCGCCGTCGCCGGGGGCGGGCTCGGCTTCGGACGTCTCGCGCTCGAGCTTTCGATAGATCGTCCGCGCGGCGATGCCGAGGAGCTGTGCCGCGAGCGTCTTGTCGCCCTTGGTGTGGCGCAGCGTCTCGTGGATCACCCGCCGCTCGATCTCCTCGAGCGGCGTGCCAATTGGAATCACCAGGTGCTGGGCGCTGCCGCGCATGCCCCCGCGGACGCTCTCCGGCAAATCATCGACGCCAATCGTCTCGCCCTTGGAGAGCACCACCGCGCGCTCCACGGCGTTCTCCAATTCGCGCACGTTGCCTGGCCAGGCGTAGCTCTCGAGCAGCTCCATGGCCTGGGGCGTGAAGCCGGTGCGCGTCTTGGCGTTCTTCTGGCAGTAGATGCGCAGGAAGTGGTCGGCCAGGAGCGGCAGGTCCTCGCGGCGGCTGTGCAAGGGCGGGAGCTTCAGGGCCACCACGTTGAGGCGGTAGTAGAGGTCCTCGCGGAAGCGGCCCTCGGCCACCTCGCGCTGCAGGTCCTTGTTGGTCGCGGCCACCACGCGCACGTCGACCTTGATGGAAGAGGTCCCGCCGAGCCGCTCGAACTCGCTCTCCTGCAGCACGCGCAAGAGCTTCACCTGCGCGGCAGGCGTCATCTCGCCCACTTCGTCGAGGAACAACGTGCCGTGGTTGGCGCGCTCGAAGCGCCCGGGCTTGGTGGTGACGGCGCCCGTGAACGCGCCCTTCTCGTGGCCGAAGAGCTCGCTCTCCAGCAGCGACTCGGGGATCGCCGCGCAGTTGATGGCCACGAACGGCCCCTCGGCGCGCTGCGACAGATCGTGAATCGCGCGCGCGAAGAGCTCTTTGCCGGTGCCGTTCTCGCCTTGCAGGAGCACGGTCGCCGTCGAGGGCGCGGCCTGCTTCACGAGATCGAACGCGAGCCGGAACGCCGGCGACTGCCCGATGATCCGCTTGTTGCCGCCGGGCCCGACCTCTTCCAGCCGGGTCTTGAGCCGCTTGTTCTCGGTGACGAGCGACTGCTTCTCCAGCGCCTGCTTCACCGTCTTGACGATGGCGTGGCGCTTGAGCGGCTTGGTGACGAAGTCGTACGCGCCTTCCTTCATGGCCTCGACGGCGGTCTCCACCGTGCCGTACGCGGTCATCAAGACGACTTCCGTGTCCGGACTCACCGCGTGGGCGGCGCGCAAGAGCTCCACGCCGCTCATGCCCGGCATCATCAGATCAGTGATCATCACCGGGATGGACTCGCGGCGAATGACCTCCAACGCCTCGGCGCCCGTGGAGGCGCCCACCGCCCGGTAGCCTTCCTTCGCAAACAGGCGCACCAGCGAGTCGAGGTTGGCGGCCTCGTCGTCGACGATGAGCAGCGTGACTGGGTCGAGGGCGGTGGTCATGGCGGGAATAAACCGCGAGGGTCGTCGCAGATTCCGTGATCAGCCGACGGCGAGCAGCTCCACCTCGAAGATCAGCGTCGCGCCGGGCGGGATGGCGCCGGGGAAGCCGCGGTCCCCGTAGGCCAGGTTCGAAGGAATGGTCAGCTTGCGCTTCTCGCCCACCTTCATGCCCGCGACGCCCTCGTCCCAGCCGCGGATCACCTGGCCGGCCCCGAGCTGGAAGGGGAAGGGCCGGCCGCGGTCGACGGAGGAGTCGAACTTCTTCCCGTCGGTGAGCCAGCCCGTGTAGTGCACGGTGACCTTCTTTCCCGCGGTGGCCTCGGGGCCGGTGCCGGTCTGAAGCACGTCGTAGGTCAGGCCGCTGGCGGTGGTGGGCATGGTGCGCTTTCTGGCCGCGGTCGCGGCCGTTCGCGTGGAGCTGCGGTGGAGCGATACTACGGTGTGAGCACCCGCACCGACGCGGGTTCGAGCTGAATGCCGATGTAGCGGCCGCCGTCGTCCGGGTATTCGACGATGTCCGAGAAGTTGGCGTCGAGCTGCGCGGCGGAGTCGTTCTGCCAGGTGCCGTCGGCGGCCTGGTGGAGCACGAAGAACCCCGGGAAGCCGAAGCCGGCGGCCACGATCTCCGCGCCGCCGTCGGGCAGGTCCACCTCGAAAGCTCGGCGCACGACGCCGCCGTTGTTGTTGAGGCCGGCGACGGGCGCGGCGAGGCCCACGCCCGTGGTCTCGTCGAAGGCGAAGAGGCCCTGGCTGCTGCCGCAGCACGGGTTGGACGGGAACCCGCGGATGTTTCCGCCGTTCTGGCCCGGGCAGCCCGCGGAGCCCTCGATGAGGACGATGGGCGCGTCTTGCACGAAGGTGCCCTTGTTGTCCTGGCCGCAGCTGGGCCAGAACCCGCCACCGCCGTCGGTGAGCTCGGTGCCACCGAAGAGGAAGGGGCCACCGTCCGCGGACACGAACGGACTGCCACTGGGCTCGGTGACCACCAGCGCGCCTCCCGTGTACACCGCGTACCGGAAGCCGGACTTGTCGACGCCGTAGGCCGCCAGGTTCTGGAGCGCGCCGGAGGCCACCACGCTCGTGGCCGGGTCCACGGAGAGGCTGCTGCCCTCGGCCGTGAGGTGCAGCGCGTGCACGTCGCCGCTCTGGAGGTCGGCGAGCAGCGCCCAGGCCGCGTCGTCGCGGGCGGGATCCGCCCAGAGGCTCTGCACCTGGTCGATCATCGTCAGCGTGCCGGCGTCGGTGAGGAGCGGGACGGGCGTGGGGCTCGCGTCGATCTGGGTGGCGTCGGGGTAGCGCAGGGCCACCCAGCTGCTTCCTTCGACGGCCAGC
The DNA here is from genome assembly GCA_018266075.1 of Deltaproteobacteria bacterium. Classification (GTDB taxonomy): domain Bacteria; phylum Myxococcota; class Myxococcia; order Myxococcales; family SZAS-1; genus SZAS-1. The sequence goes on from JAFEBB010000020.1 coordinate 22,133, forward strand.
GTCCAGAGCTCGCCGCCGTTGCGCAGGGCGATGCCGGTGGGCGAGGGATCCATCGTCTGCTCCAGGCTCATGTACGCGAGGCTGCTGCGGACGCCCGGAGGCCCGCCCTGGCTGGGCGGCGTGTTGTCGGCGGTGGCGAAGAGGTCGATGGAGCGCGCGAGGATGTCCTCGGCGGCCACGAGCGTGCCGCCGTCCACGGCGATGACCGAGAGGCTCGCCACGATGCCGGACACTTCATACTGCTCGCCCTCGGAGAACTGACGCTTGGCGGCGCCGGGGTAGAACTCCAGGCCCGCGGTGGTGGCGATGCAGAGGTCGTCGAGGCCGTCGCCGTTGAAGTCCATGGCCGCGAGCGCCGTGGGCTGGACCTCCGCGGACCCGCCGTCGGCGGCCTGGCCGGGCGACTCCAGCGCCGGCAGGTGGTGGGCCACCCACGGGTCGAACTCCAGTTGGCAGCTCCCGTTGCGGTGCAGGAGCAGCCAGCGCTCGCCCGCGAAGCTCTTTGTCCGCGACACGCCGAGCGCGATGGCGCGGATGGACGGGAGCGGCACGGCGTCGATCACGGACTCGTCGGGCGCCAGGGTCTGCTCCTGGCCGCCGCCGGGCAGGCCGACGTTCTGGAGATCGGTCACGCTGCCGCCGCACGCGCTCCCCGGCGGATCGAAGGTGACCAGCTGCGAGCCGCCGCCAGCGGGGAGGTTGATGGCGTAGAACGACTGCCCGCCCACGTCGTCGAGGGTGGCCAGGCCCACCAGGTTCATCGCCTTGTCGTTGGCGTCCGGGTTCACCGGGGTGCTGAAGAGCGTGCCCGGCGAGGCGATGCCGTCGAGCTCCGCGAGGTTCTGGGTGCCGCCGTCCTGCCGCACGCTCATGAGCTCCGCGGCGCCCCAGGGCTGGCCGTTGACGTCGGTGGCCACGAAGACCCGCTCCGGCGAGCGATCGGCCTGCTGGGCCGGGAGCGGCTTCACCTGGCCGCCGTCGTTCTGGAGATCGAAGCCGATCTGGCCGAGCACCTCGTCCACGTTCACCTGGAACCCGCCGACCACCAGCAGCTGCCCGGGCGCGAGCAACCCGGGGAAGCCGTCGCCGCAGTAGGGCATGAGGCCGCGCGAGAGGCGCCCGCCGCCCGGGAGCGACTCGTAGAGCTCCACCGCGCTGCTCGTCGCGGGCGTCGCCGGCACGGGCACGCCGCACACCCGGCAGCTGAAGTCGCCCTGGCCGTCGTTGGCGCAGGCCGCGTGCGGCCCGCCATCGGGGACGCCGCACGAGTTGCTGAAGCACGCGAACTCGTTTGGGCCCGGGCCCGGGAGGCAGTCGGCCGGGCCGCAGTCGTAGCCGCCGAAGCCGTCGTCATGGCACTGGAAGAGGCCGCAGTCGAAGGCGCCGGGCCCGGTGGAACGGCAGGGGAGCGGGGTGCTGCCACCGTCGGGCTCGTTGATGAAGGCGCCGCAGGTGTAGCCGCCGTCGCCGAAGGGCTGGTAGCACTGGGAGTGCGTCTCGCTGAGCACGCAGTTGCCATTTGGGCCACAATTCACCGCCGCGTTGCAGAGCAGATTTCCGGAGTTGGTGGTCACGCAGTACTTCGAGCACTGAAACTGCGGGCCGTAGGTCTGGTAGCCCGCGTCCGCCGGAACGCAGTCGAGTTGCGCGCCGTCGTCGCTGCAGTGGAGGCCCTGCGCGTCGACGGTGCAGAGGACCGAGGTCTCCGAGCCGCTCGGGGTGTACTCCGGGGCGTAGCACTGCGGGTTGTTGTTGCTGTCGAGCCCGCAGCCGAAGAGCTGCGAGCCCGGGCCGGCGTCGGGCCAGCAGGCAGACTGCGGATGCGGGTTGCAGTCGGGCGTTAAGTTCTTGCCGCCGCCGCCCAACTGATGGGCCTGCTGGTAGCGCACGAGCACGTCGGCCATGCCGTCGCCGGTGACGTCCGCGAGCGTCACGTCCTTCACCTGGTTGTTGCCGCCGGGGATGATGAGGTTGCGCCCCGTCGTGGGGACCGCTCCGCCGTACACGAACCCGAGCGTGGCGCTTCCGCCCACGTCCAGGCCTTGCAGCATCAGGTCCTGAAAGCCGTCGCCGTCGACGTCGCCCACGCGCAGGGTCTGGGGCACGAGCACCGGCGCGCTGAGCTGCGGGTTGGCCACGGTGACGTACAGGTCGCTGCTCGGGACGCCGGCGTTGGGATCGTCGTCCACCAGCAGCAGGTGATCCACGGTGTTGGCGTTGGGCCCGGCGGTGTACGTGAGGCCGTTGACGCTGCCGTGGCTGGAGTTGCCGTTCCAGGCCAGCTCGAAGTGGAAGGTGCCCGCGCCGCGGCCTCCCGAGGCGGAGAGGCTCACCAAGTCACCGGGGCGCACCACGCCGGAGACGGGCGACGCCACCAGCGGCGGGAGCTGCGAGGCGGGCGTGTTCACCGAGACGGTGAGCTGCACCACGTTCGCCGGGTTCGGCGTGGCCGCGTTGAACTCCACGGCGTCGAGCGCGGTGTACGTGTACGTGTTGGTGCCGGTCGGATCGTAGGGCGGGAGCAGGAACGTGATCTGGGTGAGGGTGCGATCGACGATCTGGAACGGCGCGCCCGCGTCGCAGGTGCCGAACGACGCGCCCGCCGGCGGGAGGATCTGGTAGGGCGCGGCGCCGCCGCCCACGGTGACGTGGACCTCGCTGCACTCGTTCCCCGAGGTGCCCTGCTGCGAGGCGGAGAACGGCGCGCCAACGGTCACGGTGACGTCGAAGGTGCCGCCGTCCCCGTCCGTGACGTGCACCACGTCGCGCTGGTTTGGGTTGAGGCAAGCCGCGTAGCTGGAGATGGCGCCTCCATCGTCGGGCGCGAGCAGACCGCAGCCTCCATCGAGGTGCAGCTCCGACGAGTACGTGAACGGCGGCACACCGCTGGTCACGGTGAGCGTGTCCACCTCATCGGGCGCGGGCGTGAGCGTCGAAGGGGAGACCTTGAGCTGGGGCGGCGGGGACGGAGGCGCGTTCTGGGTTTGGGGCGCCGTGAAGCTCCGGCCGCAGCCCGCCAAGACCACCAAGGCCACCAACGCCACACGCCGCATGGATCGCTCCCCGCTCACTGTCGGGGATTAGATGCGGAGCGCTGCCTGGCGTCCAGCGTCAGCGACCGGACTGGATGGTCCGGAACGCGCGCATGAACTCGTCGATCTCCGTGGAAAACGCGGCCCGTCCTCGCTCGGCGGCGGCCATGCGGATGCGGCGCTTGGTCGATTGATACGCCGAGGGCTTGAGCTGTCCCAGCCGGCGCGCCTGGGCCGCGGCCTTCTCGCGCACCTGCTCCAATGGGCCGACCTCCTGCACGATGCCCATGCGCAGCGCCTCCTCGGGCGGCACCAGCGTGCCGTGGAGGCAAACCGGGATGATGGCCGCAGCGGGCACGGTCTCGCGGGCGATCTCCACGATGAAGCTCGGCAGCGGCACGCCGATGGCGACCTCAGAGAGGCCAATTCGATACGTCCCCTCGGCGGCCACGCGGATGTCGGCGCCCAGGGCGAGCACGGCGCCGCCGGCGATGGCGTGCCCGGTGATGGCCGCGACCACCGGCTTGGGGAAGGTGAAGAGCCGCGTGGTGGTGGCGCAGAGGTGCTCGAGGGTCTTCTTGAAATCGGCCTCGTTCAGCGTGGGCAGGAGCTTGAGGTCGAGGCCGGCGGAGAAGAAGCCATCGCGGCCGGCGAGGACCACCGCAGAGAGGTCGGGATCGCGCTCGCAGGCGTCGAGCGTGGTGTCGAGCTGGGTGAGGAACTCGTCCTGGATGGCGTTGGCCTTGGCGTCGTCGAGGTGGATGAAGCCCAGGCCCTCGCGCTTCTCGAGCGTCAGTCGTTTCATGGCGGTCTCCAGAGGCGCGCATCCTAATGTCGAGGTCTGTCGATTGCCCACCGCGACCCGACCTGGGCGCGTAAATTTTCCACCGTGCTCCTCACCGTCCACGACCACGCGCTGCCCGACGCCGAGTTCCGCGCGCTCTGGAAGCAGCTTCGCGCCGTGGGCAACGAGCGCCTGCGCCAGGGCTACTGGACCACGTTCTGGTACGACTTCGGACCGCCGCGAAACGCCGTCGATCGCGCGGTGCTGCGGCTGCGCGAGCGCTTCGGCGGTTGGGATGCGAAGGGCGTCGAGTGGTGGCTCGGCCGGACGGATCTGCGGCGCGTGCCCATCGAGCTCCACGCCGATCGCGACAACCACCTCTTCGACGACACCGGCCAGCTTCGGCATCCGAATCAGAGCTCGGTGCTCTACTTCAACCGCGTGAAGGGCGGGGCGCTGATGGTGCTCGACCAGAAGCAATCGCGCGATCTGAAGCGGCTGATTCCGGCGACCGCGCGCGATTGGGCGCTGGCGGCGCCGCGCCCAAACCGGTTCGTGCACTTTCCCGGCGATCGGGTGCACGCCGTCCTCGACGCCAACAACGAGCTTCCCAGCAAGCCCCTGAAGGGTCCGCCCACGCCGATTCGCTGGGCGCTGGTGGTGAACTGGTGGCGTCGGCGTCCGCGGCGGGTGCCCGAGTGGGACGGCCGCATCTACCCTGCGTTGGCGCTTCCGCCTGTGCCATGATGCGCCAAATGGGACTCTTCAAGAGCGACCCCCAGGCGGAAGACAAGAAGGCGCTGTCCGAGGCCCTCGACGAGCTCAAGGCGCGTCCTTCCGACGTGCGCCTGCTCATGAAGGCCGCCGAGGCGTCGCACAAGCTGGGTCAGGGGTTCGAGTCGGCGAGGTACTACGCGCAGGCAGCGAATCGCTACTCGGAGGAGGGCTTTCTCCTCAAGGCCGTGGCCGTGAACAAGATCGCCGCGGGGCTCTTGCCGGATGCGCCGGAGCTGATGGAGCAAGAGGCGGAGTTCTACGCGCAGCTCGAGCTGGTGCAGGACGCGTTCGAGAGCCTGAAGAAGGCCATCGCGCTGCACGAGAAGCGCGGCGACAAGGTGAATGCGTTTGCTGCGCGCCGGAAGCTGCTCGCGGTGGATCCGGACAACGCCGCGGGACGCGTGGCGCTCGCCGAGTTCTTCGTCACGCAGGGCAAGGTCAACGAGGCGCTCGAAGAGCTGGCGAAGGTCGCGGTGCAGCTGCACCTGCACGGCAAGCACCGCGATCGCGACAAGGTGAACGCGCGCGTGGCGTATCTGAAGAAGAAGCTGATGCCGGCGTAGAACTCGTGGCCGCGACGCACGAGCCTGCCCCAACCTGACAAGCAAGAGATCGCACCTTGTGCGCAGCTGTGCACCTTGCGCAGCGCGATCGGCGCTCGTTACCATTCCTCCGCTGACGAAAGGAGGTGATGCGATGTCGAGCCATACTCAGGTGGTCGCCATGCGCGTCGCCTCGACGGGTGCGGAGTAGAGCCGTACCGTCGACGCGATCGGGCGGGTGACCGCCGTGGCGCCCGGGAGACACTGACGCTCCCGGGCGTCTTATTTTTTCCCCGCTTGCGAGCCGGCCCGCCCCGCGACACGCTTGCTCCCGATGCCCAAGCGCCCCTCCGCCAAGCGCCCGCGCTCGAAGAAGTCGCCGACGCCGCCGCCCCGGCCGTCGCAGCCGAGTCGATCGGTCGTCGCCCGGCCGCTGGTGCGCCGGTCGCCCGCGCTCAAGCCCGCGCCGGCCACGCACGAGCCGAGCCTTCATGTGCCCGAGCCCGAGGTGAAGTCGCTGCCGGTGGAGATCGATCCCAAGCGGCTCGAGGCTGGCCTCGCGAAGCTCAAGGGCGAGGTCACCCACTGGGTGAACAAGGGGCGCTACACGAAGGTGCGCATCAAGATCTTCGACAAGCCGCTCTTGCCAGATTTGCCGATCGGCGTCGTGGCCGCGGCCGAGGGGCTCTCGTTCATGCTGCTCGGGCCGCTCCAGGCCGTGCTTGGAAACCTCGTCGGGACGGCGGTGCTGAATGTGGAACTCATCTCGGACGCCGTGCACCACGTCAACCGCGGACGCGAGCTGCTGCTGGCCGGCGAGCTGCAAGCGGCTCTCGCGCAGTTCCGGACGGCGCTGGCGATCGATCGCGGCTGCGCGGCGGCGCACCTGCACATCGGGATCGCGCACAAGCTGCAAGGCGATCGCGAGGGCGCGCGGGTGAGCTTTGAGAAGGCCGCCGAGCTCGATGCGAAGGGGCCGAGCGGGCTCGAGGCCGAGAAGCTGCTGGCGACGCTGCGCTAAGGGCTACGCGCGCTTCGCGCTCCGCCGCGTATGCTCGAGCAGCAGCTTCCGCTCTGCGCTGCCCACGGCGTTTCGCGCCGCATCCACCGCGTCGGCGTTGACGCTGATCGACGTGATGCCGAAGCGCACCAGGTGCTCCGCGAACTCCGGGCGATTCGACGGCGCCTGCCCGCAGAGCGACGAGGTGAGGCCATGCGTGCGGCAGGCGCTGATGATGCGTGCGATGGCGTCGAGCACGGCGGCGTCGCTCTCGTCGAAGAGCTCGCTGCAGGTCTCCGAGTCGCGATCCACGCCGAGCATGAGCTGGGTCAGGTCGTTGCTGCCAATGGAGACACCATCGATGCCCAGGCTGGCGTACTCGGGGATGCGGTACGCCACCGACGGGACCTCTGCCATCACCCAGCGATGCAAGCCGCGCTGCTTGCCCAGCGGGCTGCGGTCCACCAGCTCGAGGCACGCCTCCAGCTCCCACTTCGTCCGGACGAAGGGGATCATCAGGTGCAGGTTGGGCGTCTCCTCGCGCACGCGGGCCAGCGTCTCCAGCTCGAGCTGGAAGAGCTCCGGGTCGCGCACGTAGCGATAGCAGCCGCGATACCCGATCATCGGGTTCTCTTCGCGTGGCTCGAACTTCTCGCCGCCGCTGAGGCCCCGGAACTCATTCGTCCGGAAGTCGTACGAGCGGTACACCACTGGCCGGTTCCCGAACGGGCGCGTGATCTGCAGGAGGGCGCGGCTCATCGCCTCCACGAACTGCGCCTTGCCGCCTTCGGCGATGAGCTGCTTGGGGTGCTTTCCGCCCAGCGCGCCGCTGATCATGAACTCCGCGCGCAGCAGGCCCACGCCGTCGACGGGCAGCGCCGCGGCCTGCTCGGCCTGCTCGGGCATGGCCAGGTTGACGTAGAGCTTCGTGGCCAGCGGCTCGCGCGAGAAGGCCACGCTCCGCACCGCCGGCGTGACCACCGGGCGAGCGGCGACGGCGCCCGCCGAGACGATGCCCTTGTCACCGTCGACGGTCACCTGCTCGCCGTTGCGCAGGACACGGGTGGCGCTTCGCGTGCCGACCACGCACGGCAAGCCGAGCTCGCGGCTCACGATCGCGGCATGGCAGGTCATGCCGCCGCCGTCGGTGACGAGCGCCGCCGCGCGACGCAAGGTTGGCAGCCAATCCGGCGACGTCATCGGCGCGACCAGGACCTCGCCGCGCTGGAGCTGCTCGCCCTCGCGGGGATCGCGCAGCACGCGCACCGGCCCGCTCACGACGCCCGGCGATGCGGCGAGCCCGGTCACCAGCGGCGTGCTGGGCTGTGGCGATGACGTGGTCGCGGCCGGCGCGTCGTGCAGGGTGGTGATGGGCCGCGACTGCACGAGCACGAACCCCTGGCCCTCGTCCGCCCACTCGATGTCCTGGGGCTTGCCGTAGTGGGCCTCCACGCGCACGGCGAGGTCCGCCAACTCCAGCGCCTCCGCGTCGGTCAGCACGCGCGCATGGGCGATCTCGGGGCTGAGGCTCTCCTTGCGGTCGTGGCCGTCGTCGCCGCGGACGATGCGGAAGCTCTTCTCTCCCACCCGCGCTTCGACGATCGCGTGCCGGCTGCGCGAGACGACATAGGTGTCGGGTTCGACCTGGCCGCCGACCACCACCTCGCCGAGCCCGAAGGCGCCCTCGATGACGATGCGGTCGCGGTTGCCGTGAGAGGGATCGACCGTGAACATCACGCCCGCTCGCCGCGACTCGACCAGCCGCTGGACGACCACGGCGATGGTGGGCTCTTCGGTGAGGCCGCGCGCCTTGCGGTAGGCCACCACGCGCTCGCCGTACAGCGAGGCCCAGCAGTCGATGATGCGCGCGAAGAGCTCGGCTTCACCGCGGACGTGCGTGAAGGTCTCGTGCATTCCCGCGAACGAGGTGCCGGCGGCGTCCTCCGCGGTGGCCGACGAGCGAACCGCGACGACCGCGTCCGCCCCGAGCTTGGCGAAGGCCGCGGCGATGGGCTTGCGCACCGGGGCCGGCAGCTCCACGCGCTGCACGAGCGCGCGCATCTCCGCGCACGACCGCGCCAGGTTCGCGGCGCTCTCCGCAGAGGACGACGGATCCGCCGGCACCGCCCCGAACCTCCGCTGCAGCTCGGCGCGCACGCCGGCCGCCTCCAGCGTGGCCAGGAAGGCCTCGGCCGTGACCACGAATCCCCGGGGCACCGTGAACCCCGCGCCGATGAGCTCGCCAAGGTTCGCGCCCTTGCCCCCCACGTGGGAGACGTCGCGCAGGGACACGCTGTCGAGGTCCATCACCGCGCGCGGCGACGTGTTCGCCACCGTGCCCGTGGGCACGCCATTGGATTGCTCCACAATCATGTCCGCCTCCGCTTGATCACGAGAACGTCGCACTTCGCTTGCTCGAGAACGTCGCTGGTCACCGCGCCGAGCTCTCCGTGCTGCGAGCCGTCGCCGTGGGCGCCGACGACGATCACGTCCGCCTTTGCGTCGCTTGCGGCTTCGCAAATGGCCGTCGCGCGCCGGCCCTGACCCACGACCAGGCTGCACGCCAGCTGCTTCGGCATGCTGTCGCGCAGCGCCTCCAGGCCGCGCATCAGCTCGGCCCGCATGCGCTCGTCCAGGCGCCGCTCGTCGACGCTCGTGTCGAGCTCGCTCACCGCGACGTCGGGCGCGCGGAAGAGCACCAACCGGGCGCCGGTGGCGAGGGCCAGGTCACGCGCGGCGGCGAGCACGTCGCGCGCGCTCGGCGCGACATCCAGGGCGGCAAGGATGCATTTCATCTTGGGCTCCTCGGGCTACTGCGCCACGTACCCGCCATCGACCAGCATGGGGTGGCCGTTCACGAACGACGCATCCTTCGAGGCCAGGAAGAGCACCGCCTTCGCGATCTCCGCCGACTCGCCCAGGCGGTGCGCGGGGTGCATGGCCGCGATCGCCGCTTCCATCGCGGGCTCGCGGGTGATGCCCGCGCGCTCGAGCATCGGCGTCTTGATGAAGCCCGGGCACACCGCGTTGATGCGGATGCCGCGCGCGGCGAACTCGATGGCCGCCGTCTTGGTGAGGCCCAGCACGCCATGCTTCGCGGCCACGTAGGCGCCCGCGTTGGCGAAGCCCACGGTGCCCAGGATGGAGGCGTTGTTCACGATGGCGCCTGCGCCCTGGCGCGACATCACCTGCAGCTCCTGCTTCATGCAGTGGAAGACGCCGCTGAGGTTCACGGCCAGCACCCGCTGCCAGTCGGCTTCCGCGAGGGCGTCGAGTGGGGCCTGAGCGCCCTCGATGCCTGCATTGTTGAAGGCCACGTCGAGCCGGCCGAACGCCTTCACCGTGCCCTCCACGAGCGCCGCCACCTGCTCGGGATCGGAGACGTCGCAGGCGCGACCCACCGCCCGGCCTCCGGCCTTCTTGATGGTGCTCGCGGCGCGCTCGGCGGCGCCGGGGTTCACGTCCGAGACCACGACCTGGGCCCCTTCGTCTCCAAACGCGAGCGCGGTCTCCAGGCCAATGCCCGAGCCTGCGCCGGTAACGAGGACCACGGAATCTGCGAAGCGCTTCATGTCTGTGCCCCTGAGTTGGATTGATGCGACTGGTTTGCGAGCGGCGTGCCGGCGGTCGTTCGCCGGCAGTCGAGTGCGCGGGCGCGCAGCGCGTGCGTCGAGCTGAGGCTTGGCCGTGCTCGGGCGCAAGGCCTGCACTTCATCGCCGCGGGCGCGCCCGTCGCGGGCGATTGGCACGCCGCCTGCTCATGTGGTTCGGGACTTCACATGGAGGGACACATGATCCGCAGCACCAAGAAGCAGAATCGCGGCAACCGCATCACCACCACGCTGGGCTCGCTCCTCTCGGCGGCCTACGAGGTCTCCGGCCAGGAGCCCCGCCGCGCCGCGGCCATGCTCGAGCGCGGCGAGCTCGGGCGCCTGCTGGTGGGCGCCAAGCTCAAGTTCCTCTAAGGCACCTACGCGGAGGCAACATGAACCCGACCGCCAAGACCTGGGATCCCGAGCGCATCACCGTGCAGCGACGACAGACCCTCGGCGGCGCGTCCTCGGACGGCCCGGCCGAGACGGTCCACTGTCCGGCCCGGGAGCGAACCCTCTCGCTCGATGAGTGCCTCGAGTGCCACGCCTCGGACGGCTTCGTGGACGAGAACGGCTCGCGCTTCGTCCGCTGCCGGCGGCTCGCGCTCGCCGGGCAGCTCCAGCCGCGACGACATGGGCGGCTCGCGGAGGCTGCGGCGAGCCAGGTGTTCGAGGTCATGTCCGCCGATGTGACCTGCGCGCGCGAGGACCTGAGCGCCGAGGAGCTGGCCAAGCTGCTGCTCGAGCGCGGCTACCAGGGTGTGCCGGTGGTCGATGGGGAAGGGCACCCCACAGGTGTGGTGTCGCTCGCGGACCTCGTCGCATCCGTCGACGCCAACAAGCCGGGCGCGCGTGAGGTGCTCCGCGATCGAGACGGCGCGCTCGCGGATCGCAACGTGGGCGAGCTGATGACGCCGGGCGCGGTGGTGGTGTCCGAGTCGGCGAGCGTCTTCGAGGCCGCGCGGCTCATGGCGCACCGACTGATTCACCGGCTCCCGGTGGTGAACGGCGAGAACCAGGTGGTGGGGGTGATCACCTCCATCGATGTGCTGCGCTGGCTCGCCTCCCAGGCGAAGACCGAACCCTGAGCAGGACCTGCGCTCCGGACCTCAGAGCTCGACCAGCTCGACGTCCGGAGCGAGCCGTGCCACATCGTCTGCGGTGCCCAGCGCGGTACCCGGGCGCATCGCCGTCGCCGCGCCAGCCGCCGTTCCCAGGCGGAGACCCTGGTGGAGCGGCAGCGCGCGCGCCAGCGCCACCGCGATGCCCGCCACCATCGAGTCTCCCGAGCCCACCGTGCTCTGAACCTCCACGCGTGGCGGCCGCACGTGCCACGCCGCTTCCGCGGTGGCGCAGATGGCGCCGTCACCGCCCATGGAGATCACCGCAGCGCCGAGGCCGCGCGCCACGAGCTCGCGCGCCGCTGCCACGATCGCCGCGCGATCGCCGAGAGGACGGCCGAGCAGCGCCTCCGCCTCGCGGACGTTCGGCTTGATCACGTCGGGTCTCGCCTCCAGCCCGCTCAGGAAGCACGGCCCCGAGGCATCCAGGACCACGCGAACCCCGTGCGTCCGTGCGCGCGCGATGAGCCGCGCATACACGTCGTCGGGCACACCGGGCGCCAGGCTGCCAGCGAGCACGAGCACGCGTCCGGCCTGCATCCAGAAGTCGAGGGTCTCGAGCAGCTCGCGGAGCGCGCCCTCGTCCACCTTCGGGCCGGCGTTGTAGAGGCTGGTGCTCCCGTGCGAGGCGCCGTCCACGACGGTGACATCGATGCGGGTCTCACCGGGCACGCGCACGAAGTGGCTTTGAACGCGCTCCGCGTCGAGCGCGGCCTGCACCATGTCGCCAGTGTGGCCTCCGAGGAATCCAAAGGCCACGGTTGGCCAGCCCAGGCGGTGCGCCATGCGCGAGACGTTGATGCCCTTGCCGGCCGGGTCGAGCTGCGCGGCGCGAGAGCGGTTCACCTCGCCGAGCTGAAAGCGCGGAACCCATGCGGTGAGATCCACGGCGGGGTTCACGGTCAACGTCAGGATCATGGCTCGCTCCGACGGCGTCAGCGCCTGTGACTTCATGGGCCGTGCCATGGACGTGGTGGCGGGGGATGGAGCTGACGCTGCAGCGCTTGCGCTCACCGCCAAGGAGGCGCAGGCGTTGCGGGCGTCATCGCCTGGCCCCCCCCGGCGCGCGCTGCGCGGGTCTTGCTCCTTCTGCGCACGTGAGGCGATCACCCCAATCCATGCTCCGAGCACCAGGCCCGGCTCCGCTCTCGCCGACGGATTGGCTCGAGCTCGCGTTTCTCATCTGGGCGGGCAGCGTGGCCGTCGTGGTCAGGCCCGAGGTGATGTGGAACATCGGTGCGGCGGCGGTGGTGGTGGTCGTGTTCGCCCGGCTGGCGCCCGGACATCCCTGGGCAGCCCGGATCCACGACCTCTCACCCATCGTGGCCATCATTCTCTTCTTCGAGCTCTGCGGTCCGCTCGTGGATTCGTCGGCGCCTTCGCTGATTGACGGGAGCCTTCGCGCCACCGACGTTCGCTACTTCAGCGTGGTCGGAGAGGCGTGGCGAGACGCGCTCCACCGCCCGGCGTGGCTCACGGATCTGGCCTCGGTGAGCTACGTGAGCTTCTACTTCATCCCCACGGCCATCGCCCTGACGCTCCACGCGCAGGGGCGGGCGCACGAGTTCCGACGCTTTGCGTTCACGCTCACCGCCACGTTCTTCGCCTCGTACGTCCTCTACTTCGTGACGCCCGCGCTCGGGCCGCGGCTGCCTCCGGCCGTCGAGGATCACGTGCTCGGCGGAGGTGTGGTGAGCGCGTGGGTGCGCCACTTCGTGCACGCCTTGGAAGGGGCACCGCTCGACGCCTTCCCCAGCGGCCACACCGCGGGCTCGCTGGTGTTCGCGGTCCTGGGCTCGCGAGCGTTCCCGCGCTGGGCGCCGGCGCTGGTCGCGTCGGCGGCGCTGATCATCTTCTCGACGGTGTACCTCTCGTACCACTACGTCACCGACGTGGCGGGAGGTGCGGCGCTCGCTGCGGCGATGCTCGGACTGCAGCCGTGGCTCGACGCGCTCGCCGATCCAACCGCCGAACAGCGCTGATTGGCGCACGAAAGCGGGTGCTCAGGCCTCGGGCATTCGCGCGAGCGCGTCGAAGAACACGAGCACCGGGATCTGCTCGGAGCCCGTGGGCATCGGCGGGAAGAACGCGCGCTGCTCGTAGAAGGGAACCCGGTACTGCGCGCGGGCGAGGATGCGGTTCACCTCGCGCTCGCGGCACTTCGTGGCGGTCTCGGGTGACGTGTGCGGGTGGCGCAGGCAACTCATTGCCGGTTCACGTACCCCAGACGAGGATTTTCTGTCCACCCCGTTGATGATCGAATTGGTTTCGAGTCGACGCGTGAAGCTCTCGAGCGTTCGCCACACGATCGCTCAGCGAATGAACGGCACCTTGGGCAGCAGCGACGCGGAGGCGGCCCGTACGGCATCGGCTCCCGGGGCACCTATCAGGTCACCGCGACGTTCGACTCGGCCAACCCCGACTGCAGTTGCTCGGACTCCTGCGGCTGATTCTCAGCGCGGGTGAACACGAGCACTGCGTTCGTCCCGCCGAACCCGAACGACGTGTTCATCACCGCGTTCAACTGCCGCTCGCGCGCGCGGTTCGGCACGTAGTCGAGGTCACATGCCGGGTCCGGGTCGTCGTAGTTGATGGTCGGCGGAATCACCCCGTGTTGCAGTGACAGCACGCAGAACGCCGCCTCGACACTCCCCGCTGCGCCGAGCAGGTGGCCCGTCATCGATTTCGTCGAGCTCACCGCGAGATCTTGCGCGTGCTCCCCGAACGCGAGCTTCAGCGCCTTGGTCTCATGGGTGTCGTTGAGCGGCGTCGAGGTCCCGTGCGCGTTGACGTAGTTGATGGCGTCGGGCGCGAGCCCGGCATCTTGAAGCGCGAGTCGCATGCACGCTGCCGCGCGCTCGCCGTTCTCGGTAGGCTGCGTGAGGTGGTGCGCATCGGAATTGGCGCCGTAGCCCGCGACCTCCGCCAGGATCGGCGCGCCGCGACGTCGGGCCAGGCTCTCCTCCTCGAGGATCAACACGCCAGCGCCTTCGCCGATGACGAAGCCATCGCGGCCGCGATCGAACGGGCGACTCGCGCGCTGGGGATCGTCGTTGCGCTGCGAGAGCGCGCGCATGGCCTCGAAGCCGCCGACGCCGAGCTTGGTGATCGCCGCCTCCGACGAGCCCACGATCATCGCGTCGGTTCGACCGGTGCGCACCGACCAGAGCGCCTCGCCAATCGCGTGCGCGCCCGTGGAGCACGCGGCCACCGGTGACCAGTTCGGACCAGCGGCCCCGGTGCGCATGCTCACCAGGCCCGAAGCGGTGTTCGCCAGGATCTTGAGGATGAACATCGGCGAGAGCCGCCCGAAGTTGGACGCGAGCGCCTTCTCGTGGCCCTCTTCGGCCGACGCCAGCCCGCCAACTCCCGAGCCAATCAGCACGCCCACGCGCGTCGGCTCGTAGCCGCTTGGCTTGTCGAGCCCGATGGGCAGGCCGCTCGCGCGCAGCGCCATCTCTGCGGCGGCCACGGCGTATTGGGCAAAGAGGTCGATCCGGCGCGCGTCTTTGCGGTCCATCCAGGCTCCGGGCTCGAAGTCGTTCACCTGGCCGGCGATGCGCGTCTGGAGCCCGCCGTCCTCGAAGCGGGTGATTCGGCCGATGCCCGACGTGCCGCGGACGAGCGCCTCCCAGCTCGCTTCCACCCCGGTTGCCAAGGGCGTCACGAGCCCGAGGCCGGTCACCACCACGCGTCGAGAAGTCATGCGCGCAGCCTGTCACACGCGGATCAGGCGGAGGCGCGAGGTCGAGCGCGAGTGTGACCGCGCCGACGCGGATCGCCGCGGACGTCGAGCGACGAACCGCACGGCCGTCCGCTTCCGTCGGGCCCAGGAAGATCCGGCCCGCGACCATCGTTGAACGAGTCGGAGCCACGCCCCGAGGCGAGGCGCGTCGGGAGCACCGGCGCGCAAGAGGACGACCCTTTCGCCCAGAGCGGCCATCCCCGCCTGTCGCGCGGCTCCTGAGCGGCTTTCCGTGGGCCGCTTGCCGGCCGGCTGCGTCGCGTGCCTTCCAGGTCCGCCCCGCCGCCCGGCCGGCGTTTTTTTGTGAAGGCTCGCACTTGACTCGCAGTCGCCCGGCGCGCTTTCTTGCCGGCCGTTTCCCGGAGCAACACACACATGGATTCCTTGGGGTACATCCTCTTTGGCGTCGCGGCGGTCGCCGCGGTCATCTTCTATTTCCTCCGTCAGCAGGACGCCGCGCGCGCCAACGAGCTCGCTGGTCGCGCCGAGAAGGCCGAGAAGGAGCTCGCCACGCTCAAGCAGGACGGCGGCTCGCGCAAGGAGACCCTGGAGGCCCGCACCAAGGAGCTGGCCGAAGTGAAGGAGAAGCTCCGCGACGCCAAGAAGCGCCTCCACGAGGAGAAGGAGACCAACCGCAAGAGCGACATCGAGCACGCGGTGGCCCAGACCGAGCGCGAAGCCCAGGCCCAGATCGAGGCGGCGCGTCGCGAGGCCGCCGAGGCCCAGCTGGAGATCAAGCGGCTGAAGACGGAGCTCGAGACCAAGGGCGCCAAGCGCCCCAAGACCGAGTCCAAGCCGGTGGAGCAGAAGACGGAGGTCAAGGTCGACCTCGCCGCGCCGGAGACCCCGGCCGCGCCCGTCGAGCCCCAGAAGCCCCGCGAGCTCACCAAGGTGGAGCAGGATCGCATCTCGCTGCTCGAGCGCCAGGCCGTGAAACAGGCCGAGCGCGTGAAGCAGCTCGAAGAAGACCTGAAGCGCATGCAGCGCCGCGCCGAGGGCAACGACAAGGTCTACCGCGTGGCCAAGAGCGAGGCCGATCAGGCCCGCGCGCGCATGGCCGGCGTGGAGAAGCGCATGAACCAGGCGCTGCTCGAGCTCGACAAGCTCCGCCAGCGTGCATTCAAGGCCGGTCTCACCAACGAGATCGTCTCGGCGCAGGCCGAGGCCGAGGCGGAGACCGTCAAGGCCGTGGCCACCTCGCCCGCGGACGTGCCGCTGGCGCCCGAGGCGAAGGCCTAGTTCCGTCGAAAGTCGATTCTCTCTCGTGGCCCGGGGCTCGTCCTCGGGCCACGATTGTTTTTGGGGTTAGTGGCAGGTCCCCGGCGCCGCCACGTTGTTGCTGCCCGTGAGCACCGAGCCCGCGAGCACCTCGTGGTAGTCGCGGTGCGTGCTGGTGTGCTGCGGCGGGACCTCGTCGAACATCATGTTCGTGGTGTCCACGATGGTCGTCGAGGGCAGGGTGGGCAGCGCGGAGACGTATACGCCGTAGGCCGTTCCGCCGTCGCCGCTGTAGCAGATGGCCTCGTTGATCTGGCCGGTGCCCGCGGTGAAGTCCCACCACGCGGTGGCGTTGTTGGGCGCGGGCGCCGCGGTGGAGCTCACGAAGAACTGCGCTTGCCCGTTCGCGTACGCGTGCACGCCGGTCATCTGCGCGAGCACCGCCTGGCCGTCGAAGACCACGCCGCCAGCGGGGCTGGGGTTGCCGCCCACCGCCGTGCCCAAGAGGCTCTCGGCGTTGGCCGCCACGTCGACGCTGTCCAGCGACCAGGCGACGTGGTTCGCGTCGCTCGCCGTGCTCCGGCCGCCGAGGTACACGCCCGCGCTGCCGTTGAACCACGCGGTCACGCCCTGGAGGTTCAGCGACACCGACTCGGCGTTGTTGTCGGTGTTGGCCCAGATGCCGTAGCTGCTGTTCTGGTTGAAGGTGCTCCCGCTCACCGTGACGTCGCCGGACTGGACGAGGAGTCCCGTGGTGTTCGGCGCGAGCACGCCGAAGGCGCTCTGATCCACCGTGACCGGGGTCGCGTCGAGGGTGGACACACGCATGCCCACCACGCAGCGGTAGGCATCGACCGTGTCCACGCTGGCGGCGCAGTGTCCGGCGACGCTGAGGCAGGTGTCGGCCTGCGGGGTGCCCGTGCCTCCCGAGCCGTCGAAGCGGACGGCCTCGAGCTGCACGCCGCCGTCGTCGCTGCACGCGACAATCGTGCTTCCCGGCTGTCCCACCGGCAGGCCGAAGGTCACGCCCCGAACCACGTCGCCCGCGCTGAGGTCCACCCAGGGTGAGGACGACGGCGTCGCTGCCGCGTTCCAGAAGTACGCGCGCGCGTCGCACGCGGTGGCGCTGGAGCAGGCGTCATTGGTGATGGTGAGGTTGGGCGGGAGCTGCAAGTTGGGCTGGGCCTGCACGAACTTGCCGGGCGAGGCCGGTCCCGCGAGCGCCCAGGTCACCGTGCCCGAGCCCGATACGTCCGCGGTCACGCCGCCGTCGGTGAGCCAGGTGGGCTCGTTGCGCCCCGACACGCCGCCGCCGTCCTGCGCCACGTAGGCGAAGCCGTTGAGCACGTTCGGGGTCACCACGTCGCCCGCGTTGTAGCTGGCGCCGGCCTGCCACGCTGCGGGCAAGCTCACGCCGGTCAGCCGGATCGTGGCGGGTGTCCCGCCGTCGCCGGCGACGCGTGCCAAGGCGTCCGACAGCAGGTGGAAGCTGCACGCAGTCGGCGCGGGCGCGCCGGTGGGCGACACGCCCGCGTCGGGGCCGCCGTCGCCGAGGAAGACGTAGAACGTCGGCGGCGCGCCGGCATCGTAGTCCGCGCACACGCACGCGCCGGCTGCGCACACCAAGCCGCCCGCCGAGCAGTCCGTGGCCGAGGCCCACACCGCGCAGCCCGCGTCGTCATGGCCGCTACAGGTGAGGATGGTGGTGCCATCGCCGGCGCAGCTCGGGCCCGCATCGGCCGCGCAGCCGCCGCCCACCTCGACCGCCGGATCGGGGCAGAGGGTGCCGCTCGAACCGCTCGAGCCGCTCGACGATCCCGACGACGAGCCGCTGCTGCCGCTCGAGCTGCCGCTGCCGGTGGAGCCGCTGGAGCCGGTGCTGGCGCTGGCGGTGCTGGCGCCGCTCGAGCCGCTGGAGGTCGTGGCCGAGGTGGAACCGCTGGAGACTTCACAGTGGCCAAAGCCGTTGGTGTCGGCGCTGTCGTGGGTGCAGAAGGGCGTCTCGGTGGGGCAGTCCGCGTCGACGTTGCAGAGCGCGCCCTCGAGCTTGACCGAGCAGCCGCCGAGGACAATCGCCGCGAGCGCGGCGAGCAGGGTAGAGCGCTTCATCAGAACGAACCCTCGACGAAGAAGAGCGTCACCGCGGCGACCCCGGCGACGGCGCCCACGCCGTAGCAGACGTTGGACACCATCTGCTGGGTATGGGCCGAGTTGTAGGCGTTGGTGTTGAGCGTCCCGAGGCTGGTGACGCCCGAGTGCTTCGAGGCGTCGTGCAGGGTGTTCGCGTTGTTCTGTGCGCTGATGCCCATGACCACGCCGCCGGCGATCGCCGCGGCCGCTACGCCCGCGGCCACCCAGGTGTACACGCGGTGCGGCTCGGGGCTGACGTTCTGGTTGAGCCCGCCAGCGGGGCCGTCGTGCTTCTCTTCCGGGTGCGCATCGGCGCGCGGCGTGAGGTCGGCGGTGGCGTGCAGGGCCACGCTGAGCTCCAGCGAGCGATCGGCGGCGATGGTCACCTTGCGCGTGTCGGGCGCGAACCCCGGCGCCTCGACTTTGACTTCGTGCTGGCCTGGCGCGAGCTCCACCGACATCGGCGAGGCCCCGTGCGACACGCCGTCCACCGACACGGTGGCGCCGGAGGGCTCGGAGTAGACGACGAGCTGCTGCACGCCCTTCTGCTGCAAGCGCTTCTCGAGGTTCGCGATGGCCGTCTCGACGGTGGCCTTGTCCTCGGCGTTGGGCGTCTCGCGCAGATAGAGGTGGTAGTTGCGCAGCGCGCTGGGGATGTCGCCGAGCTTCTCGTAGCACTGGGCGATGTTGTAGCGGAGCACGCCTGCCGGCCTGGCCTGGTACGCGGCGTCGAACTCGTGGATGGCGGTGGTGTAGTCCGCCTTGCGGTACGCGTCGGTGCCAGCCTTGAAGTGGGCCTTGGCGTCCTCGAGCGCGTCGGCGCGGGCGAGGCCGGGCACGGCGGCGAGCAGCGCCGTGGCGGAGAGCAGAGTCCAGAGCAGCTTCATCGGTTGTCCTTGCGGTCGGCCCGGCGGTGGTGCGGGCACGGGCGTCACGGGCCGTAGGGGTTCTTCTTGAGGTCGTCGACCTTACCGTAGGGATCGGCCTCGGGCGAGGATGCTGGCGCCGCCGGCTTCGACGCGGCCGCGGCGAGCTTCTCGAGCTGCAGATCCAGCTTCTCGTCACCGGCGTGCACCATCGCTTGCCGATCCTGGTAGCCGCTGGCCTGGAGCTTCACGATCTTGCTCTCGCCGGCTGCGAGCTCGAGCTTCATCGGCGTGTGGCCGAGCGCCGTCCCGTGATCGCCGAGGACCTGCGCGCCCGTGGGCGTCGACGTGAGCAGGACTGTTTGGCGCGACGGCTTGGCGCGCTCCTTGGGAGCTGGCGCAGGCTCAGGCGTCGGGGCAGGGGCGGGCGTCGGAGCCGGTGCTGTCGCGACCACCGGCGGTGCCGGTGCGGGCGTCGGCGGCGCGGGGGCCGGGGCCGGGGCTTTCGGCGTAACGTCGACCTTGGCCGTCTCCACCTCGGGCTTGCCGGTGTGAAGCGCGAGCGCGCCCACGCCGCCGAGGATGCCCAGGAACAGCAGCGCGATGATGCCGATGAGCATGCCGCGCTTGGACTTCTGCTCCGCCACCAGCTGCCGCTGGACGGGATCCGTCTCGTGGTGCGGCCCGCTCCCGGGCATCGAGTCGCCGATGCGGATCTGCGGCTTGCGCTCGGGCTTGGTGGTCGGCGCGGGCGCTGGCTCGACGGCAGAATCGGGCATCGGCGGCGTGGCGTCATCGCGCTCCACGGACGAAGGCCCGATCTCGGTCGACACGCGCTTGGCGGCGTCTTCCTTCGAGTCCGGCCGAGCGTTGCCGCGCGCGTTGGTGGCGCGCGCCTGCGCGGGAATCGCGGCCATCACCAGCGGCGTCGGGCCGCTGGTCACGCCGGACTCCACCATGCACGCCGCGAGCTCGCGCCCCACCTCGCCCATGCTCTGCGGACGATTGCCGCGATCCTTCTCCAGGCAGCGCAGCACCAGCTTCTCGAGCCGCTCGGGAATGTCGAGGTCGGGCCGCGACTCGCGGGGCGGAACGGGCACGTCTTTCTGGTGCTTGAGGAGGATGGCGAGCGAGCTCTCGCCGTCGAAGGGAACTTTTCCCGTCAGCATCTCGTACGCGAGGATGCCGAGCGCATAGATGTCGACGCGCAGATCCACCGCGCCGCCCGTGGCCTGCTCCGGCGCCATGTAGTGCGGCGTGCCGACGACCATGCCCACCTGCGTGATGCGCGCGTTCTGAGGGCCTTCGCCGACCTTGGAGATGCCGAAGTCGAGGACCTTGGCGTGCTCGCTGCCGTCCGGCTTGCGCGTGACGAGCACGTTGTCGGGCTTGAGATCGCGGTGGATGATCCCGCGCGAGTGCGCCGCGCCCAGCGCCTTGGTGATCTGGAGGAGCACGGGCATGGCGCGCGCCACGGGCACCGCGCCGTTCTTGTCGATGAGCTGCGCCAGGCTCCGGCCCGGCACGTACTCCATGACGAAGTAGAAGGAGCCGTCGGGCGTCTGGCCGAAGTCGTTGACGTCGACGATGTTCTCTTGGCCGATCTGGCTCGCGGCGACGGCCTCGAGCTGGAAGCGCTTCACCAGATCCGGCAGCCGCGAGTACTCCTCGCGCAGCACCTTCACGGCGAGCTGCTTGCCCAGGATCACGTGCTCGGCGAGGTACACGCGGCCCATGCCGCCCTCGCCGAGCTCGCGGGTGACCCGGTAGCGCTCGCCGAGGATCTTGCCCTCGAGCCCCTCGGGGATGGGCGTGCCGTCATCGGGGCACACCGAGGTCTTGGGTGCGACCTCTTTCTGGCAGGACGGACAGCGCGGCATCGAGCCAGCGAGACTAGCAACCCGATCGCCACGCGCCAAAAGAATGACGGTGCGCGAAAACTTCAGGCTCCGGTGGGGGCGAGCGCGGGCAGCGGCTCGGAGGCGAAGCGGGTGAACGGCAAGCCGCCGATCGTGCGGCCCACGCTGCCCAGGAAGCCCCAGATCGCCTGGGTGAAGCCGCCCGGAACGAGGTTGTGCTCGAAGGCGTATCGCATCATCGCCTCCTGGTTCTCGCGGAACGCCTCGGCCTCGAGGTTGCGCAGCCGCACGATCTCCGCCTCGCGCTGGGCGTCGTCGGGCAGGTACTTCTTGGCCACGGCGTGGCAGTAGCGGAGGTGGCGGGCCTCGTCCTTGGAGATCTGCACGAACACGTCCGCCGACTCGGGATCGATCGGCCGGAACGCCTGCTCCAGCAGCGCGAACTGGTTCAGCGCGCGCTCCTCGATCACCAGCAGCACCAGGTACGCCATGGCCGCGTCGCGCTCGGTGGTGATGGGCTTGCTCAAGAAGCCGCCGGTCCGGGCGTCGATGCGATCCAGCAGGCGCAGCTCGGGCGGCGCGGGGTGCAGCGTGCCGCCGTTGCGGATGGCCGCGTCGCCGAAGAGCTTCTGGTGCCGCAGCTCATCGTCGCGGTGGCGCTGCACCACCTTCTTGAGCGCGTCGTCGGTCACCAGGCCCTCGATGGCGTCGAAGATGCGGCCCTCGTCGGAGCCCTCGGCGTCGGAGGCCAGATTGAGGATGTGCGCCCGGCCCTGGGGCGTCGAGGCGAGCATGCTGGCGAAGCGGACGGTGAGGCGATCGGTGAACTTCATGGCGAGGCTCCTTGGGTTCGGCCGGGTAGTACAACTGACTGCATTGGTTTTCTGGTCAATCGTGGGCGTGGCACGTTTCGCTGCGGCTGCAGATGAAAAGGGAGGGCTAGGAGTGGTGGTGGCCGTGCGTCCGGGGCTTGAGCCCGTTCAGCACCAGGTCCACGCCCGACTTCCCGCGCTTCGCGAAGCGCTCAGCGCGGTCGGCGTGGTGGCCGTGGAAGATGAAGGTGGAGAGCTGGACGTCCTGGAGGATGCTCGCGACCTCGTCGATGTCGATGTCGTCGCGGAAGACCTTCTGCTTGATGCCGATGCGCAAGATCTCGCGGACGTTGGCGCCGCCGAGCTCGCGCAGGCCGTCGATGCGGTCGTGCCAGCCGGAGACGAGGAGCAGCGGGCAGTCGCCGTAGAGCAGGTCACGCACGAGCGGGTGGTGCTCGAGCCGCTGGGCGGAGGTGATCGCCGCGAGCGGGATGAGCTGGTCGGCCGGCACGGCGGGGTCGATCACCTGCGAGACCTCGGCGGTCCAGGCCTGAACCTCGCGGCGGAGCGCCTGGTAGAAGAGGTCTTCCTTGGACTCGGCGGCCAGGTAGATGGTGCCCTTGGCCACGCCCGCGCGCTTGGCGATCTCGTCGACGGACGCCTTCTTGAACCCGAACTGGGTGAAGGCCCGAACCGCCTCGGACAGGATGCACTCGCGCTTGGCTTGCTCCATGACTGACCAAATCTAAGAAACGGTCAGTCGGGTGTCAAGGCGACCCTCGCGGGGAAGTGAGCGGAACGCTGGCATCGGCCGAACGAACCACGACCCACGATCGGGCGAAATTGACCGTGTCCCAGGCGGGTGTTACGCACCTCGCCATGCTTCCGCGCTTGCTCGTCGCCTCACTCGCCGTGCTCGCGCTCGCCGGCTGCAAGAAGCCCAAGCCGCCGCCCGCCAAGCCCGCTGAGCCCAAGGTCGACACCGCGTTCGTCGAGGGCGCCTGGTCGCCGGCGCTGCTCGAGGGAACGCCCAAGCAGGGCGGCACGCTCGTGGTGCGCTTGCCGCTCGAGCCGTCGTCGCTGAACCGGATCATCGCGTCGGATCTGTGGCTCACGCGCATGGTGCGGCCGGCCGTGTACGAGACCCTGCTGCGCGTCGACGGCGCCACCCAGCCCGAGTACCCGCTCCGGCCCTGCCTGGCCACGGGCTACGACGAATCGCCCGACCACCTCACGTACACGTTCCACCTTCGCCAGGGCGTGAAGTTCCACGACGGCGCGCCGTTCACCGCGAAGGATGTCGTCGCCACGTTCGACAAGCTGATGAACCCCAAGGTGAACGCCCAGTCCATGCGCGCGCTCGTGGAAGGGCTCACCAGCTGGAAGGCGCTCGACCCGTACACCGTGGAGTTCAAGTTCAAGGAGCCGTTCTACCTGGCGCTCCGGCAGCTCGCGGCGAGCGTGCCCATCATGCCCGCCTCGATCGAGAAGCTCTCGGCCGAGGAGTTCAACACCCAGGCGCCCATCAACCGGGCGCCGAATGGGACGGGGCCGTGGCGCTTCGAGAAGTGGACCACCGGCCAGGAGATCGCCTTCGTCCGCAACGACGCCTACTGGGACGACACCCGCAAGCCGCACCTCGACAAGCTCGTCTTCCGCGTGGTGGGCGACGTGGACGCCGCGTACGAGCAGATGGCCGCGGGCGAGCTCGACGTGCTCCCCAACATCCAGGCCAAGCAGTGGGTGCGCATGGGCGATGACCCGCGCGTGGTGGCCAACTACCGGCGCTTCCGCTACTTCAACAACAACTACGGCTTCCTCGCCTGGAACGAGAAGCGGCCGGTCTTCGCCGACAAGCGCGTGCGCCTCGCGCTGGCCGAGCTCTTCGATCAAGACAGCTTCAACGAGAACCTCGCCTACGGCCTGGAGCTGCGCACCGAGTGCATCTTCTTCGAGGCCTCGCCGGCCTGCGATCCGGAGATGAAACCGATCCGTTATGATCCCGAAGACGCCAAGAAGCAGCTCGTGGCCGCCGGCTGGGCGGATCACGACGGCGACGGCATCCTCGACAAGGACGGCGAGCCCTTCCGGTTCCGGCTCATGGTGCCGCCGGGCAACGAGAAGCTCGTGGCCATGGCCACCGTGCTGCAGCAGGCCTACCAGGCCGTGGGCATCGACATGCAGATCGAGAAGCCCGAGTGGACGGTGATGCTCAAGCGCATGCACGAGCACGACTTCGACGCGGCGACCATGCTCTGGGGCCTCAACGACGTGGAGGGCGACCCGTACCAGGTGTGGCACTCCAGCCAGGCCAAGGGCGGCTCCAACTGGGTGAGCTTCGACGACCCCGCGGCCGACAAGCTCATCGAGCAAGGCCGCCGCGAGTTCGACCCGACCAAGCGCAACCTCATCTGGCGCGCGCTCGGCCGCGAGATCCACGACCAGCAGCCGTACATGATGCTCACCGTGCGTCCGGAGCTGGAGGCGGTGCGCAAGCCGTTTCGCGGGATGAAGCCCTCGCTCGCGTACTACGACTTCTCCACCTGGTGGCTGGACCAGTAGCCCATCATGCGCGAGCTCGAGACCGATCGGCTGCTCCTGCGGCCGCTGACGCCCGACGACCTCCCCTGGATCGCCGAGCTCTACGCCGACCCCGAGATCGGCCGGTGGCTGGGCGGCACGCGCACGCGCGCCCAGGCCGCCGAGAGCCTCGACCGCATGTGGAACCTGTTCCGCGAGCAGGGCTTCGGGCTCATGGCCGCGGTGGAGAAGCTCACCGGGCAGTGCATCGGCCGGTGCGGCTACCTCGTGCAGAGCGTCGAGGGCCGCCAGGAGCTGGAGCTGGCGTGGGCGATCGCGCGCGAGCGGTGGGGGCGCGGCTTTGCGACGGAGGCCGCGGCGGCGTTGCGCGACCACGCGTTCGGCGCGATGGGGCGAGAGCGGGTGATCTCGCTGGTGCGCCCCGAGAACGTTGCGTCGGCCGCGGTGGCGAAGAAGATCGGCATGCAGGTGGAAGGCGAGGTGCCCTTCCGCGGCGACGTGGTGGATCTCTGGGCGCTCGCGAAACCTTCCTGATCCCCGCGAATCTCCTTGCCAGCCGCGGCCCACCGCAATTAGCTGCGGGCCGTTCACAGGGAGACCCTCATGCGAATCTTGAAGGCAGTTCTTGGAAGCGCCGTGATGTTCCTCGCCGCGTCGGCCCTCGCCGCGGGTGCTCCTCCGCCCGCTCACCCGACCGGTGCGCCCGCTGGAGGCCACGTTGGCCCGGTGAACGCCAAGCCTCCTCCGGCAGGCGCCCCGAAGGGCAACGCCGGTGGCGCGGGAAAGGCCGAGGTGACCTGGTGGGGCCACGCCGCGTTCATCGTGAAGAGCCCGGGCGGCGCCATCATCGCCATCGATCCCTGGCTGCAGAATCCGCGCGCTCCGCAGGGCGCCCCGCAGCCGGACGCGCTCGACGCCATCCTCGTCACCCACGCGCACTCCGACCACGTGGGCAACACGCTCGACCTCGCGACGAAGACGCAGGCAACGGTCGTCGGCTCGTACGAGCTCATCGCGCAGCTGGGCGTGGCCAAGGGCAACGGCCTCAACGCCGGCGGCTCCATGCGCATCAAGGACGTGACCATCACGGCCGTGCCCGCGGTGCACTCGAGCGGCTACGTGGCCAACCCGGCGGACCAGACCGCGAAGCCCGTCTACGGCGGCGCGCCGCTGGGCTACATCATCGCCATCGACCACGGCACGACCCTCTACCACGCGGGCGACACCGACTACTTCGCGGGCATGAGCTACATCGCCGAGCGCTTCAAGCCCACCGTGGCCATGCTGCCCATCGGCGGCCAGTACACCATGGACCCCATGGGCGCCGCGTACGCCGCCAAGGCCCTCAAGGTGAAGACCGTGGTGCCCATGCACTTCGGCACCTTCCCTGCGCTCTCGGGCACCCCGGCCGATCTGACCGCGGCCATCAAGACCGTGCACGCCACCTCGAAGGTCGAGGAGCTCCAGCCCGGCGTGGCCACCTGGCTGTAGTATTTAGTTAAAGAGTAGCTCCGGAGGCCCGCCTGCGAGAGCAGCGCGGGCCTTCGCGTCTTCGGGGTATGCTCGCCGCGCATGCGACGCGCCATGCTCACTGCGCTGCTCCTCGCGGGCTGCGGCTCGGGTCCGCAGGCGCCGCCGCCGTTCGAGGGCTGCGATCAGGGTGCAGCCCAGCACGTCTCGAGCCTGCTCGAGGCCAACCAGGGCCGCTGCACTGTCGACACCGATTGCACCACGGTCATCGTGGCGCTCTCGTGTCTCAACGAGGGCGAGCAGCCGGTGCTCGCGGCGGATCAGGCGGCGGTCGAGGACCAGCTCGCGCAGCTCGACAAGCAGTTCTGCACCGGCAGCAGTTGCAGCTCCACGACGGGCGGCGGCTTCGGCGAGACGGCGGTGTGCAGCTTCGGCACGTGCCAGTTCGGCGAGCCCGACTCCGGCTTGCAAGATCCGCCGGGCTTCGGCGGCTACTTCCACGAGCTTGGAATTCCCCAGGCGCTCAACCTCGCGCTCACGCCCACCGGAACGTACTCGGCCACGCTCTACGGCTGCACCACGCAGTCGGCCTTCGGCGGCACGTGGTTCTCCAACGGCGACGACGGCGGCTTGCTCACCTTCGAGCACGGCCTGGACACCACGCTGGTCGGAGTTGGCGATGGTGGCGTGCTCTTCACGAGCGGCCCGCTCTTCTTCGACGACGGCGGGCCGGACGCGCTCGCGCCCGGCGCCGTCTGCGCGGTCTGCGACGGCGGCGCGCCGGTGGCGCTCGTGCCGTGCGATCACCCGTTTGGATTCTGAGTCAGCGCGGCGGCGAGTCGACGCGGAAGCTGCCCACGTCGATGTTCTCGTCTTCGCGCGTGAACGAGACGCGGAAGCGATGGCGCCGCTCCGCTGGCGTGAAGGGATGCACCACCGCGAGCACCTCGGCGTGCGTCTGCGCGGCGCTGCCCACGTCGTACGCGGCGACTGCGACCTCGTAGACGCCCGCGGTCGCGTGATCCTGCGCGAAGATCTCCGGACCGAAGCCGTCGGTGTCATCGACCTCGAGCGCGCCGCCAGCAGCCGTGTGTCGATTGCCGTAGTCGCACTCCTCGCCGGAGGGATCGGTCACGTGCAGATCGAGGTCGGTGCCCGCGGTGTCCCAGGTGAGGAGCACCACCACGTCGGGCGCGGGCACAGCAGCGTAGAGCGTGACCGCGTCGCGGCCGACGCCCGCCTCGTTGCGAGCGCTCACCTCGAGCGTCACCTCGCCCGGCGGCAAGAGCAGCTTGGCCTCGAAGCGACCGCCGCTCACGTTCACGGGCACGTCCAGGCCGGCCATGCTCACGTGCGCGACCGTGACGTGCTTGTCGCTCACCGTGCCCTGGATGGTCGCGAGGCGCTGCCGCGTCCAGCCGGGCCGCGGCGAGAGCAGGCGCACCTTCGGCGGCGCCTCGACGACGGGCTTGTGCGCCGGTCCGGATTGGGTCGGCGCGGCGTGCAGCGCGAGGAGCAGGGCGAGCGCGGCGATCACGGCGAGCCCTCCGGTCCGGCCTCGATGTCCAGCTCCGACTGCGCCGAGCGCCCCGAGAGCTCGCCCGCCACAGCCAGCGCCGGCGGCGCCACGTAGTGCCCCGCGAGCGAGGCGCGCGCGAGGTAGGCCACGGTCGTCGCCGGCCCGTCGCCGGTCACGAGCGCGAGGTGCACGCGATCGCCGAGGAACGCCACGGCCCCGCCGCGATCCACGAGCTCCGACGCCGGATCGGTTTTGCCCGGCTGCGCCACGGGCGTGAGCCCGGCAGGAAAGCGATCGTCGATCTGCAGCACGTCGTGCGGCGACGCGCCGGTCACCGTGAGCTCCACCCAGACCTCCGCGCCGCGCGCGACCTTGCCCTCGAGCGGCACGCGCTCCACGCGATCGCCCGTTCGCTTCACGCGGAAGAGCTTGCGCTCCACGCGCAGCTCGCCCGCCTGGCCCGCCGGCTCCGCGCGCGCGCGCGCCAGCTCGAAGAACACCGGTCCGCCCTGGATCTTGAGCTGCGCCGGTCCGCCCGAGCCGTAGAGCAGCGCCGAGGTGCCGGGCGTCACGCGCGCCTCTGCGCCCGCGCCCGACGCCTGCAGGTGCACCGTGCCGGCGCGATCCGGGAGCGCTTTCCCAGCAGCGGCCAGCGCGAGCGGAATGAGCACGCCCGACTCGCCGCGGCCCCACACGGCCTGATCGCGCGCCGAGATGAGGTAGCGCAAGCCGGCGGCGATGCGAGGCGAGCTGGGGCGCGCCGTGGCCAATGCAAGCGTCGCCCACGCGGTGTCGCCCAGCGCCTGGATGCTGGCCGGCGTGCGCGGGTCGCAGCCCTCGTCGCTCCAGCAAGCACGGTTTCCGGCAGCGCCGGCCTTGCGCTCCAGCCGCGCGGCCAGCTCCGCGGCGCGCGCGTCCTGGTGGTGGTTCGCTGCGAGCAGCGTGAGCGCGGCCAGCGACTCGGGCGCCAGCGCGTCGAGCGCGTTGTCATCGAGCGAGGGCGGCGTGGCGTCGAGTGCCAGCGCCGCCATCGCGAAGCCCGAACCCTTGAGCGGATCCGACGCGAGCCGTCCACGGACGCGCTCCAGCCACTCCGGCGGCACACCGGCTCCGGCATTCTGCGCGCGCGTGAGCAGCCAGAGCGCCAGCGCGGTGCGAGAGCGGTCGTACGGCGCACCTGGGAACGCGCCGAGCTCACCCGTTGGCTCGAGCAGCGCCACGACCTCCGCCGCCGCGGCCGAGAGCCCCGCGGGATCGGGCCGCAGCGCGGTCGCCGCGACCGCGGTCGAGAGATCCGAGAGCCGCGCGTCGGTCTCGAGCTTGGGCCGCGCGGGCAGCGTGAGCAGCTCGAACGCGCCCGGGCGCGGCGCGGCGTGGCGGGCGTCGGCGAGCAGTCGCAAGAGCCCCAGCGGTCCGCTCACCACGCGCAGGCGAAGCGTCCCTTCCTCGCCTTCATCGCCGAGCCGAACGTTCCCCGAGGGCGCCTCGCCGGCCTGCACCGTCACCCACTCTTCGCCGGAGATGACCGGCACGCGCCCGGAGAGCAGTGCGCGGCCGCCGGTCTCGATCTTGTAGTCGGGGTGCTGCGCATCGAGCGAGAGCGTGGCGTCGAGGCTTCCCGACGCGGGCACGGCCAGGCTGCGGCCATCGACGAGCGCGGTGGCTGCAGCGCCGGCCGTCGAGAGCCCCACGCGCGCCAGCGCGCGATCGCTGGCGCGAATGGCCGCGGGCAGATGCGGGATCGCGGCCACGCCGGGCGCCTCGAGCTGCGCCGACGCCGAGAGCAGCGCGGGCAGTCCGCGCGGATCCGGTCCGGGCAGCGCAGCGAGCACCGTCGCCTCGACCGCGCGCGCGTCGCCGGCCGGCAGCACCAGTCGGGTGGTCCCGGTGCGATCTGTCGGCGGCAGCCGCTCGAGGTGATCGAGCGTGGCGTGCGGCAGGCGCGCCTGCGTGGTCCCCAATCCCTTCTGCGGCGTGAACGCGGCGGGCCCGAGCAGCGGCGCGTGCGGCCGACCGGCGCTTGCGGACTGACCGGCACTCCGGAACTCGAGCGAGACATCGGTGCGCCCCTCGGCCGAGGGATCGGGATCGAGGTAGCTCGCCAGCGGCGGCGCGAGCGAGGGCAGGGCGGCGGCGGCGCGCCAGCTCGCGAGCGGGGCCACGTTGGCCAGCGGCCGCTGCTGCGCGTCGCGCGCGTGCACCACGAGCTCGAGCGTGTCCGGCCGCGGTCCGGGCTGGAGCTGGGCCTCCAGGTGACCGGTCTCCGCGGCGGTGACGCGCACGGTCCGCGTGGCCGAGTAGCTCTGGCCGTTGAGCACCGCGACAGCCGAGAACGTCACGCCGCCGGCGCTGGTGAGCTTCTGGGTGAGCATCGCGCTCGAGCCGTGGATGGCCACCACCTCGCCGTGGACATCGCTGCCGAGCTCAGTCGTCACCAGCGCGCTGCCCGACTCGAAGGGCGCGAAGAGCAGCACCCGCGCGGTCTCGCCCGGCGCGTAGCTCGGCTTGTCGGGGACGAGCGTGAGCTCATCGGGCGTGAACGGAATGTCGCCGCCGTGCGCGCTCGCGAAGAGCACGCCGTCGGCCACGCGCGTCTCGCCGGCGAGCACCTCGAGCTCTTCGTAGCCGGCCTGCAGCACCGGCACGCCGACGGTCGCGAGTCCGGTCGCGGGAACGTCGACGGAGAACGAGCTCGGCGGCGCCGACGACGCCTCGCCGCCCGGTCCGAGTCGAACCGCGGTGGCACGCAGCGTGAGCTTAGCGAACGCAGGTCGACCCTCAGCATCGCTCGCGCGCAGGGCGATGAGCGCGCTCTCGCCCGGCGCGACCACGCGATGCTCCGGCGTCAAGGCGACGTGCACCGGCCCGCGGAGCTTGGTCAGCGTCGCCTCGCACGGCGCGCGATGTCCCCATCCATCGACGGCAGCGGCAGAGAGCGTGAAGCGCGCGTCGGGGCCATCGGGCAGCTCGACGTCGAACTTCGAGGTGCCGTCGGGCTCACCGGTGGCTTCGCCTTCGTCGACGACCTCCGTGATCGGCGGGCCGTCGCCCGATGCCTCGAGCGGCGTTCGCAGGAGCCGCCACTCGATGTGTGCGGCCACCGGCCCGCCCGCACCGTCGCGCGCGTGCACGATCGCCGTAGCGTGATCGCCTGCGAGCTGCAGCGACGCGGCCGCCGTGAGATCCGGCACCGGCGGATCGCGAATCCACACCTCACCCGCAGCCGCGCGACCCTCCACGTCGACGACGAGATGGCCCAGGCCCGGCGCGGATTCTTCGGGGAGCGGCAGCTCGCCGGAGAAGACGCCCTCCACATCCTGTCGCGCGAGCCCCGTGGCCACGACGGTTCCGCGGCCGTCCTCGAGGGAAACGGTGAGATCGCGTGCGCTCGACGGCGGCGGCCGCTCCGCGCCCACGAAGCGCAGCACCTCACCGGGACGCGCTTCACCGCGCGTCGGCGCCACCCACACGCGCGAGCCCTTGGCGCGACCCGGAACCGAGGGGAGCTCGAGCACCGCCCAGTCGTTGTCCGCGTGGGCGAGCGCGCGCGTCGCACGCGCGGCGGGCTTGAGCTGCAAAGCGCCCTGCGCCGTGGTCGTGCCCTTCGCGGGCGCCGCGCCGGGTCCGCTCAGCATGACCTGCACGCCGCCGCGACCTTCGCCGGTGCGCGCGTCGGCCGCGAAGAGCCAGAGCTGCGAGGACGAGTGCCGCACCGCGAGCGCGAGCTTCGACACCAGCGCCACCGCGTAGCCCGCCTGCGCGCCCGCGACGCCCTCCACGAGGTACACGCCCGACGGCAGCGGCCCGAGATCCACATCGCAGTAGTGGTGCGCCTCGGCGCCGCCGCAAGGCATGATCCAGCGACGCAAGAGCGGCTCGCCGCGAAGGAAGGGCAGCTCGCGCGGCGCGTCGACGAGGTCGCCCGGCGCGAGCAGCTTCAGCGCGGACTGGGCGGCGTCGGTGAGCAGCGATTCGACTTCGGTGTGCAGGCTCTGTCGCAGGCCCGCAGCTCCACGCGCGAGCACGGCCGGCGGACTCGCCGCGCGCGCGGCATTGGCCGGAGGCGCCGCGGAGACCGCCGACACGTCGTCGGCGCCGGAGAGGAAGCGCTCCGGATCCTTGAGCTGGTAGAGCCGCACATCGAGCGTGGTCGCGCCTTCGAGCTCGGCGCGCACCACGGCGCCCGGCGCGTCGGGCAGGAACGCGCGGTCCACCGAGAGGAAGACCTTGGGCTGCGCGGTGAGCGCGAGCGCGAGCAGCGGCGCGATCATGGGGCCGCCCCTGGCCCGACGATGCGCCAGCGGAAGTAGCCCTGGAACGCCGGGTTCGCCGCGTCGGGGCGCCAGGTGGGATCCGGGTGCTGGCGGAGCGCGTCGAGGGTGGTGACGCGCACTTCGCCCGCGTCATGCTCGCGCGGACCGGTGTGGTACACGACCCGCCCGTTGCCCAGATAGATCATCGCGTGCGACACGCCGCGGCCGAGCTCGCCATAGAGCAGCACGTCGCCGCGCGCCGGCGATTCGTTTGAACGCAAAGGACGTGCGCTCCCGCGAACGAGCCGCTCGGCCGTGGCGCTCGCGGCGAAGTCGCGCTCCACGTGCGTCGGGTCGAAAGGGCCTGCGCCGATCCGGAACATTCGCTCGCCGAGGATCGGCACCGGCGTGTGGAAGCGCTCGATGTCCGCCGAAGCGCCAGGCAACGGCGGCGAGCTGCGCAGCCAGGTCGCGTCGTGGCGGGCGAGGGCCGCGCGATAGGCGAAGCGAAGCAGGCCCGCGCAGTCGTGTTGCGCCGTGTCCCAGCGTGGATCCGGCGCCTGAGCTTGCGCCTCGGCGACGAGCGCGAACCACTCCAGGAACGCGGCGCGATCCGCGTGCGTCACCAGCTCGGCTGCGTCGGGATAGCCGTCGCCATCGCGATCGGCCACGTCCAGCGCGGTCGGCGCAGGCGCAAGCAACGCGAGGCCAAGGAGCGCGCAGAGCCACTTCATGGCGCGCCTCCGTCCTTGGATTCGCGCTTGGGCTCGATGGGCCGCAGCGTGGGCAGCACCGGTCCCCAGGCCTCGTGGCCGTCCTTGGTGCGCTCCAGCTTCGCGAGCAGCGGCGGCTCGGTGCGCAGCGCGGCCGCGAGCGCGTCGAGCTCGGCCGGTGCGTGGCGCTTGCTGCCTGTCGCTGCGCGCCCGAGCAGCCCCGCAAGCTCGGCGGCATCGAGATATATCGAAAACGGACCGCTGGGCGTGGCGCGCTGCACGCGCGCCGGATCGCCCTCGAGCTTGAGGGCGCTCGGCGCGGTCGACATCGCGAGCATCGGGCCCAGCTCCGCCCAGCACACGGCCGCGGGACTGCCTTCGCAGCGCGCACCGGGAGCGAGCTCGTCGCGGTGCGCGGGCGGGGCGCGGAAGAGCGCGGGCGCGAGCGCATCGAGAGCCGGCGTGGCGGGCGAGCGCGTGCTCAGCGCCAACAGGTGCTGCGCCGGTCGGTGCGGCTCGGGCGGCGCGTTCTTGGCCAGCTCCACGGCCGGCTCGGGCTCGGCCTCGCGACTGAGCGCGTAGAGCGCGTGGCCCTCGAGCGCGGGCTCGAGCGCGGCCTGGACCTGGGCGAGCAGGGCGCGGCCCGCGAGCGCGTGGGCATCCGGCGGACCGGCATCCGGCGCGCCGCCGTCGAGGGGAGCGCCGGTGTCGACGGGCTCCGGAAGCGCGAGCAGCTCGCTGAGGCTCGCCTCGCGCCAGAGCGCGAGCGCGGCATTGGGCGGCAAGGGCAACGGCGGCCCTGGCTGTCCGAAGGTGCCGTGCGCGCGTCGAACGCCGAGCTCCACGCCGGAGTCCGTCCAGCGAAAGCCGACCCAGGAGAGCCCCGCCAGCGCGCGCGCGCCCGTGCCGAGCGACGGACTCCGCAGCGCGACCTCCGTGTCGATCGCGGCGAAGCCACGGTCATGCGCCGCTTGCGACTGGACCGCGTGAACTGCGGGCTGCTCCGTCGCGGCGGCCTGACCGAGCGCCACGTCGAGCGCGGCCTTGAGCCAGGCGTCGTCGCTCGCGAGCAAGAGCCGATCGCGCAGGACCACGTAGTAGAGCTGGTGCGTGCCGTCGACGCGCAGCGCGCGCACGGGAAGGCCGCGGTGCCGGTCCACGCGAAGCGCGCTCGCCGACGGGTGCACCGCCTCCAGCATCTGCGCCAATTTCAGCGCGCCCTGCTGCGAGGCGCTCACCGACTTGAGCACCAGCAGATCGAACCCGCCGCGCGCGCGCGGACGCACGGCCACCGCCAGCGGGCCATCGAGCAGATCGCCGAGCGCTTCGTCGCCAATGGGATTTCGCGAGAGGTCGTTCAAGCGCTGCGCGAGCGCCGTCAATGTCGCGCCCGCACCGGACAACGCCAGCGCCCGATCGCTGCCCGATTTCTGCAGCGCCAAGAACCACGCGCTCTCCTGCACCTGCCGCGCGAGCGCGCGTCCGTCGGCGGTCTCGGCGTAGAGCAGCACCGGTCCGGGCACGGCGGCCGAGAGCGCGGCCGGCTGGGCGCCGGGCAGGTCGGCGAGCGGTACGCCCACGTCGTACGCGCGCGGGCCCGCACCCTCGCCGCAGCGACACGCGCCCGACGCGAGCAGCAGCACGAGCGGCAGCGCGCGAACCGGGTGTCGAACGTTCACGGAGCGGGGCGGGTGGGGCGCTTCTTGCGCTGGGTCGGGCGCTTGCCGCGCTTGGCGGCGGGCTTGGCCTTGGCGGCCTTCTTGGCCGGCTTCGGCGCAGCGGGCGCTTCGGCTTCGGCCTCGTCGCGCGCGAACTCGTCCACTTCGGCGCCGCGCTTTCGGCGGAACTCTTCCACCGCCTCGCGCGAGAACAGCCGCTTGCCCTCGGCGAGCGCGTCCTCGAAGACCTGCTTGAGCGTCTCGCGCGCGGAGGGATCCTCGAAGTACTTCGTCGCCACCTGGCCCATCGCCCAGGTGACGGCGAACGCGTACGGCGCGCTGAGCACGCCGC
This sequence comes from Deltaproteobacteria bacterium, assembly GCA_018266075.1. Classification (GTDB taxonomy): domain Bacteria; phylum Myxococcota; class Myxococcia; order Myxococcales; family SZAS-1; genus SZAS-1. Next base: position 56,118 of record JAFEBB010000020.1, read on the forward strand.
CCAGGCCGGGGAGGAGGAACTTGGTCGCCGTGGTGAAGAGCTGCCGCGCGAGCAGGCCTGCCCCGCACACGCTGGCCAGCTCCACCAGCACGCTCTTCGCTTCCTTGAGGTTGAGCACGCGGCCGTGGACTCGGCCCACGGCCATCACCATCGCGGCCTGGATGGGCGTGATGGCAACGAAGTCCACCAGCGGGATGGGCGCGAGCACCACCGCGCCCGCGGCCAGCGACGACATCTGCACCAGGTCGCGCGCGGCGGCCTTGCGCTGTTCGGGCGTGAGGTCGTGGCGGGCGGGGCCCTGCGCGGCCTTCTTGAGCGTGTCGAGCCAGCCCATGGCGGTCCCCTTTTGGTCGCGACGGCGCTCGCAGTGTGCCCCAAGGCGCGCCCCGGCGCACGCGTGCAACACGGGGGCGGCGGCCGTGTTCCCGGGCGGGGATCGCACAACGATCTTTGCGTTCGCAACATTCGTTGCTACGAATTCAGCACGCGAATCAAAGAGGGGCTGAATCGTGCGAGCGTGGCTGGTCTTGGCGGTGCTGGCGCTGTCGAACGTGGCCTGGGCGGAGGAGCCCGGCTGGCGCGTCTACGACGAGAAGGACGGCATCACCTACGAAGTGCGCAGCGTCCCGGGCTCGAGCTTCGACGAGTACCGCGCGAGCGTGACCATCCCCAAGACTCCGCAGGAGACGCTCGGCGCCATCTGGGCCGCGGTGACGGACAAGTCGCCGCGCAAGCAGATGCGCAGCACCTTCATTCGCGAGCAGCCCGACGAGGTCGTCGTCTACCAGCAGATCTCGGTGCCGGCCATCAGCGACCGCGACGCCACCTTCCGCATCTGGAAGTCGCCGCCTGCGAATGACGGCACGGTGCAGGTGCACTTCGAGGCCGCCAACGATCTCGGGCCGCCGCCGAACCCCAAGTACGTGCGGCTCACGCAGGTGCAGGGCTCGTGGCAGGTGGCACCCACCCCCGACGGCAAGACGCGCCTCGTCTACACCTCGCACAGCGATCCCGGCGGCTCGGTGCCCGCGTTCATCACCCGCGGCGCGCAGAAGGACCACATGGTCGTCGACGTGACCGGCATCCTGAAGCGGCTCGGCCTGCGCTGAAATCGACGCGTCGGCGCTACGGCTCGACGGTGGCCTCGCGTCCACTCGGGGGCGGCGGTCCGCCCTGGGGCGCGCGCGCGCCGAGCAGCACGGCTACCCAGCGCAGCTCGGGGATGTCGTCGCAGACGATCTGCATCACCATCAAGAGCGGCACGCCCAAGAGCATCCCCACCGGGCCCCACATCCACCCGAAGAACGGCACCGACACGAACGCGGCCAGCGGCGAGAGCCCGAAGCTCCGCCCCACCAGCCGCGGCTCGAGGATGGTGTTCAGCCCGGTGTGCAGCACCGTGTAGCCCACCAGGAGCACCAACGCGCGCCCGGGCCCAATCTGCAGCAGCGCCACGATCACCGGCGGGATCGTCGCCAGGATCGAGCCGATGCTCGGCAAGAAATATAAAACAAAGGTTAACAAGCCCCAGAGCGGGGCGAACTCCACGCCCATCACCACGGTGAAGCACGCGGTGAGCACGCCGTCCACCAGGCCCATGCCCGTCTTGAAGCCCAGGTAGCGCTGCAGCCGGTTGAGCACGCTGCGGACTTGATGCACGCGCTTGGGGTCGCCGCGCGAGGCCAGCGACACCAGCTTGGCCGCCGTCTGGTCCGCCTCGAGCAGCGTGAAGAGCATGATCAGGAAGATGATCAGCGCCTGCGACACGATGCCGCCCACGCCCGCCAGCAGCCCCTCGAGGAACGGCACCAGCGAGCTGGGCTGCAGCGCCTCCACCAGCGAGTCGTTTACGTGGAAGCCGCGCGCCTCCAGCGGTGCAAAGAGCCCGGTGAAGAGCGCCATGAACCGCTGCTCGTAGCGCGGCGCCTCGCTCACGAACTGGGCGATGGAGCCGCCCACCACGCCGAGCAGGACGAGGACCACGGCGAGGTCGATGATGGTGGTGGCCAGCACCGCGGGCACGCGCGGGAAGTGGCGCGCCTGGAGCCAGCGCAAGAGGGGCAGGCTGAAGATCGCCGCGAGCAGCCCCAGCAGCGAGGGCAGCACCCAGGGCGCGGCCGCCTTGAGCCCGGCGATGACCACCACCAGCGCGGCCGCGGCCAACAGTCCCCGCGCGCGAATGGGCGGCGCCCGCATGACACCTCCAGACGCAAAGGTAGGGAGCGTGGGCCCGTTCGGCGAGGGGGGATGCCGGAAGGCCGGCGGAGGGAGTAGCGTTCGCGCGTGCGCGTGTGGACGCTTCCCAACGTCATCACCTTCCTGCGGCTGCTGGCGGTGCCGGCCTTCGCCGTGGCGCACGCCACGCACCGGCCGGTCTGGGCGCTCGTGCTCTTCGTCGGCGCGGGGATCTCCGACGGCCTCGACGGCCTGCTCGCACGCGTGCTGGACCAGCGCAGCCGGCTGGGCGCGCTCCTGGATCCGGTGGCCGACAAGACGCTCATCACCACCGCGCTCATCGCGCTCACCCTCACCGGGCAGCTGCCGCTCTGGTTCCTGCTCACGGCGCTGGCGCGGGAGGGGGTGCTGGTGCTGGGCGCGCTGGCGGTGTCGATGCGCGGCTGGCAGGTGCCGGCGCGGCCCGCGCGGCTGGGCAAGTACGCCGTCTTCTTTCAGCTCGCGGCGGTGACCCTGGGGCTGGTGTCGCGGCTGCCAGGCTGGAACGCGCAGCTCTCGAGCGCGCTGCTCGCGGCCACGCTGCTCGCGGCGGAGTGCATCGTGCTCAGCATGGCGCAGTACGCGTGGCAGTTCGGGTCGATGCTCTCGCGGCGGCCGGCGTCGAGCTAAGCTCGGCGCATGGTCTACGCCTTCTTTCGCTGGGTCTTCGCGACGGCGCTGTCGATCTACTACCGCTGGACGATCACCGAGGGCGCCATCCCAAACGATGGCCCGCTGGTGATCTGCGGGAACCACCCCAACGGCCTCATCGATCCCGTGGCGGTGATGCGCCTGACGAAGCGGCCGGTGCGCTTCATGGCCAAGGCGCCCATCTTCAAGATGCCGGTGCTCGGCTGGATCGTGAAGGGCATGAAGTGCCTGCCCGTGTACCGCAAGCAGGACGACCCTTCGCAGATGAACAAGAACGACGAGACGTTCAAAGCGGCGCACGCGGCGCTCGCCGAGGGCGACTGCATCTGCATCTTCCCCGAGGGCCGCAGCCACAGTGACCCCGGGCTCTCGCCGCTCAAGACCGGCGCGGCGCGCATCGCGTTGGGTGCCGAGAGCGAGAAGGGTTTTTCACTCGGGGTGAAGTTCGTGCCCGTGGGCCTGGTGTACCGGCGCAAGGGCGTGTTCCGGAGCGAGGTGGCTGTCGCTGTGGGCGAGCCGATCGCGGCGGCGAGCATGCGCGCGGAGTTCGAGCGCGATCCGGTGGCGGCGTCGAAGGCCCTCACCGAGAAGCTCGACGAGGCGCTGCACAAGGTCACGGTGAACCTCGACACCTGGGAGGATCTGCCGCTCATCGAGGCGGCGTCGCGGCTGTACAAGGCCGAGCGCAAGACGCCGGGCGATCTGCGGCCGTACGCGGCGGGCCTTTCGGCGCTGCGCGAGCGCGATCCGGCGCGGCTCGAGTCGGTGCGACGGCGCATCCTCTCCTTCGACGGCTACCTGCACGCGCTGCGTCTCCCCGCCGACGAGCTCGATCACGTGCGGCCCTTCCGCGCCTTGCGCTTCACGGTGGTGCAGCTCGCGCGGTTCCTGCTCGGTGTCGCGCCGGCGGCGGTGGGCGTGATCGCCTACGTCGTGCCGTACCAGCTGATTCGAGCGCTGGTGGCGGTGGTGAAGCTCGAGGAGGACATCCGCTCCAGCGTGAAGCTGGGCGTCGGCGTGCTGCTCTTTCCTGCGTGGACGGCGCTGCTCACCTGGCTGCTGTGGCGCCAGCTCGGCACGCCCGGGCTTTTGGACGCAGCGGCGCTGCCGTTCTGCGGGCTCTTCGCGCTCGCGTTCATCGAATCGGAGAAGGCCGCGTTCGCCGACGCGCGCGCATACCTGGCGCTGCGTGCGCACGGCACGCTGCGCGAGCGGCTGCTCACCCGGCGTAAGGCGCTGGTCGATGAGCTCGAGCTGCTTGGAAAAGAGACCGGTGTGCTCGATGCGTCGGGCGCGGCGCAGGTCAGCTCTCAGCGCGCGGAGATGTAGCGGAGCGCGTTGCTGTCCCAATCGCAGCGGCCGTCGCTCTGGCACGCGCAGGCGGGTTGGTAGCCGTCGCTGCAGGAGCGCTTCAGGAGCTCGATCTCTTTCTTGTTGTCGCGTTCGACGCCGAGCCCGCGCGCATAGAACGACGCCAGGACGTAGCAGGCGTTGTTCGCGCCCGCATCGCAGCTCGTCGCGCAGAGCGCCGCGGCGCGGGCCGGGTCGCGCGCGGTGCCCATGCCGTTGCCCACGAGGAAGCCGAGCAGGTAGCACGAGTTTCTGTCCTTGGCGTCGCAGGCGTGGCCGAGCGACTTCACCGCGTCGGCCGCGTGCGAGCTGAGCTCGTACGTTGCCACCTGCCAGCCGAACTTCTGGCAGCCATCGAACGAGCCCAGATCGCACGCGCGCTGGTAGGCCATCGCCGCGTGGTCGTCGGGGCCGAAGAAGGTGTACGAGAGCGAGCTGTTGTAGTCCGATCCGTCGAATGCATCGCCGAGCGCCATGCACTGCGCGACGTCGCCCTTGTCGCAGCCGGCGCGCTTCTCGGGGAACTTGCGACCCTGCATGCAGCCGCCGCACGCGAAGCCGGGCAGGAGCACCAGGAACACGCCCACGCCCAGGATGAACATCACCGAGAAGTACATGCGGCTGGCGGCGGCGTTGTACATGCGGCTACCCGTCGGTGGGCAGCGGCGGCGTGAGCGCCACGCTGCGGTACGACTCCACCAGGCTCGCCTGCGGCGTCCCGAGGTTCACGCCGAGCAGCAGCACGTCGGTGTCGGGCGTGCGCCACTCGGCCATCCAGCCGCCGGGGGAGGGCGGGGGCGGGAGCGGCTGGCCGTTGACGTCGTTGGCGATGATCGCGATCTGCATCGCATCGAGCGTGAGGCGCACCGCGGCGAAGTCGAGCCAGCACGCGTCGCGCACGGGGTGGAAGACGCCTGCGGGCGGAACCGCAGGCAAGATCGCCGCGGCCGCGTGCACGTGACTGGCGCCGCTCGCCACGTGACCGACGTTTCCCACATGGCCACCGCCGCCGCCGCTGTGCGCCACGATGGCCACGATGATGCCGACGACGAGCACCGCCGCGGCCACCGCTGCGACAGTCAGGGCCACGTCCTCGTCGTGGTTGCGCGCACCGGGCGGTGGCAGCGGAGTTCCGAGCTTGCGCGAGAGCACGTCGAAGCTGGCGTCGAAGTCGCCGGGTGTGCCGGTGGGCGGGTCGTACTGCACGGTGACCGTGGCCAGGTGCCCGTCGGGGAAGCTGTAGGTGACCCAGGCCGGCCTGCCTTCGATGTTCTCGTGATGCCGGTAGGTGATGGGATCCGGGTGCTCGGCGCCCTCGACGAGCGGCTTGAGCTCCTCGGGCGTCTGGCCCCACTTCGCGCCCTCGAAGCCCTCCGCGCTCCGATAGGCGTCGCGGTCCGCGGGCGGGAGCGCGCCGGTGTGCGCGCAGCCCGCGAGCAGCGCGAGCACCAGGGCCGACAGCTTCCGTCGCATGCGCACCTCGTCCGAGCGCATCGACTAAAGCAGCCTTCGCGCGCCGTGCCCAGGAACACCCGGGGCGCGGCGGCGATTGGGGCTGACCGGACGGGCAGGTTTGTGCTTAGTTTCGGCCATGCGCCTCCGCCTCGCCGTCCTCGGTGCCCTGGCCGCCCTCGCGCTCTGCGCGCAGGGCTGCAGCTCGAGCTGCTCCCAGAACTCCGACTGCCTCAATGCCTTGTGGACCTGCGACACCGCCAAGGGCGAGTGCGTGCCGCCGCCGGACCAGGCGCCGAGCAGCAGCGTGTCGTCGGGCTCCTCGTCGGGATCGGTCGCCGGTTCGGGAAGCAGCGGCGCGTCGTCGAGCAGCGCGTCGTCTTCGTCGAGCAGCTCGGGCAGCAGCGCGTCGTCGTCGTCCTCGAGCGGCTCCAGCGGATCGACGGGCAGCGGCAGCTCGAGCAGCTCCAGCTCCGGCTCGAGCGGGACCTCCGGCAGCACAGCCTAGGCGACGCGCTCCGGCGCTCTCGCCGCGTCGGTCACCGACCTGGGCAGCTCGCCGTGGACGCTCTCGGGAGCGAGCTTCGGCAGGATTTGCGCGCTTCGCGCCGGAAGCAGCGACCAGTGCAAGGTCGGCTTCTCGTGGTGCGCGGCGTGGTGGCCGATGTTGAAGGTGAGCAGGTTGAACCGCGCCGACAGATGGCTGTGGCTCCCGCTCATGTGCGAGGTCATCGGCAGGTTCAGGTGGTGGTCGTAGGAGATGTGCCACACGCCCCAGGCCACGAGCAGGTTGGGCACCAGGATGAAGCCCGCGAACGCGATGGGATCGCGCCAGGCCAGCGCCCCGGCGACGAGGCACGCCACCGCGAACTGCGCCACCGCGCGCGGGCGCGGATCGGCCCGGCCCTCGGCGGCCTGCGCACACGCGATGCGCCACGCGTCGCGGAGCACGGTCAGGTTGCCGAAGACCACGTAGTGCCAGCGCGACACGTCGCGCCCCGTGCGGAGATCCCGGGTCCGCGCCGGATCCTTCTTGGGCGTGAGGTAGTGCCGGTGGTGGCCGTTGACGTGGTGCTGCTCCCAGAGCGCGGTCACATAGCCGGACATCAACGCCAGCTCGAGGTCGTAGAGAAAGTTGAGCGGGCGCGACCAGAACACGCCGAGGTGGCTCTGGTTGTGCTGCACGTACGCCACCGAGGAGCGGAAGAAGAGCACGGGCAGGAGCAGCAGGCCCTCGGCCCAGAGCGGCATGTGCACCACGAACGGCAGCAGCGAGAGGGCCACCGTCACCTGCATCCACCCGAGCGACCAGAGGTCGGCGCGGTACCGGAGCAGCCCGCGTCGACGTCGAATCGCCTGGGGTGCGGCGATGGGTTTGGCCAGAGGTTGGGCGTCGGGAGGCGAGACTCGAGCTGTGACCATTACCCGACGATAGTCGGAGCCATGTCACAGCATCATCAGCAATCGCCGGGGTGCGAGCTCAGTCGGCCTTTTTCTGTGGATTGGCCGTTGGCGGGACGCTGTCACCGTGCTGGCGGGCGAGCAGCAGCTTGAGCTCTCTCCAGCGCGCTTCCTCGGCGGCTGTGAGCTGCGCCTGCTTCTGGCGCTCGTGCAGCTCTTGAAACTCGCGGACCCACGTGGTGGCTTCCATCGTTTGCGCCTCGGCCCCCCGAGGTTGGACGGCCAGAACCCGTTTCAGGCCCACCTCCAAGACCGCCCGCTGCGCCGACCGGTCACGGGGTGGGGTTCCAAGACCCGCTAGGGCAAGGGAACGTCCTCGACCTGCATCACCGTCGCGCCCAGCTGCGCGCGCAGGGCGAGGGCGCGGATGCGCCGCGGGTCGTGCGGCTTCTCCGCGAGGACGAAGAGGAGATCCACCAGCTCTTCGATTAGCGGGTTCATGGACGCTCCCGGGCTCATGACAGGACATACGCAGGCCCGCCCCAATCGGGAGAAAACTCTCATCAAGCGTGCGGAATCGTTGGACATCGGCGCGGGGTCGGGGCACGAGGCGAGGCGCGTTTCTCCCGTTTCGCGCCCTCGCGCGTATGTGCATCAGGAGCCCGTGCCGCTCGACCGCACCATCCTCCTTCGCTTCCGGGCCGGCGACGCCTCCGCGTTTGCGGAGGTGATGCGGGAGTTCGATTCGCTGGTGCGCTCGGTGGTTCGTCGGCACTGGCAGAGCGAGTTCGAGCGCGAGGAAGCCATGCAGGAAGTCTGGACCCACGCCTACCGCCAGCGCGAAGCGCTCGATCCGGCGCGGCTCGAGGCGTTCGCCGGCTGGCTGGCGGTGCTCGCCAAGCGCCGCTGTCTCGATATGAGCCGCTCTCCCGAACCCGCCCCGACCGACGCCCAGGCCGAGGCGCTCCTGGCCGAGCTCGCCGCCGAGGAAGATCCCCACGGCGATGTCGAGGCGCGCGAGCTCTCCGAGGCGGTGCGGCAGTTCGTGGCCGGGCTGCGGCCGGGCTGGCGCGAGTTCTTCGAGCTGCACTTCGTGCAGGGGCTGGACTACGAGGCGGTGGGCGCGCGCCTGGGCCTCGGCAAGCTGCGCTGCAAGTACATGAAGAAGGTGCTGGCCCTGCAGGCCCGGCACGACGCGAGGCTGCGGGCGGCGCTGGGCAGGCTGCGAGGAGGCGCGCATGGCGACCGCCACTGAGCGCGCCACCATCGATCGGCTGCTCGCGGTGGGGCTGCCGCCGCGCGCCGAGGTGAAGCTCCGTGCGCACCTGCGCGGGTGCGAGCCGTGTCGCGCCTTCTACGACGACGAGGTGCGGCTCCTCCGCGCGTTCGCGGGCGACGTGCGTCGGCCCACGCCGGCGGAGCTCTCCCGGCTCGTGCGTCGGACGCTGGCCGAGGTGGCGCCGGGTGCGCCGCGGCCGGAGTCCAAGCCCTCATGGGTGGACGCGTGGATCTTCGAGCCCTGGCGGCAGCTCACCATCGGTCTGGTTGCGGCCTCGGTGGCCGTGCTGCTCGTGGTCTTCGCCGGCGTGCAGCTCGAGAGCTCGGGTCGGGTGAGCGGCGCGCCGTCGCTGGCTGCGGCCGTCAGCACGACGCGCGAGGCCACCGTGGACGGCGCGGTGGCCATGGACGGGACGGGCGTCTTCGCGGGCACGGAGATCGCGGTGGGCAAGTCGGGCGCGGTGGAGCTGCAGCTGGTTCGCGGTGGGCGGGTGCGGCTCTTCCCCGAGACGCGGGTGGTGCTCGGACCGCGCGGCGAGACCGTGGAGCTGCGCAGCGGCCGCGTGTGGTGCGACATCGATCCCGGGGTCGGCGGCTTCTCCGTGCACACCGACAACGCCGTGGCCCGCGTGCTGGGCACGAGCTTCGTGGTGGAGCGCGAGGCCTCGGGCGCCACGGAGGTTCGCGTGCTCAGCGGCGCCGTCCAGGTGCAGGACAGCGGCCATCGCGGCGAGGTGGTCGTTCACGGCGGGCAGAAGAGCGAGGTGCGCGCCGAGGCCGCCCCCAGCCCCGCGAGCCACTACGACCCCAGCGACGATCTCTCTGCGTGGGATCGCCTCTGGCGCAGCATCGGCCGCTTTTTGCGCGGCATCGGACGGGTCTTCAGCAAGTAGGAGGCAGGCGTCGGGCCGGAATCCAGGGGGACGAGAGGTGCAAGATGGTCAGCGAGCAATCGGTCGCGGTCTCGGCGCTCTACCTGAACGGCGAAGCGCTCCCGCCGCCGGAGTTGGTGCAGCGCGGCGGCGGTGCCAATGAGCTTCGGCTGCTCACCTCGCGCCCGCCGCCCATTGACGAGCACAGCGTGGTGGAGCTCGCGGTGGTCGACGGTCGTCGAATCCGCTTGAAGGTGATGGCCATCGACACCGTGGTCGGCGCGGGCGTGCCGCGGTTCTCGGTGCTGGCGCGCGTGGTGGCCTGAGCGCGCGCCACGTGCTCGCTCGAAAGGTCGAGCCTCTCCGCCAGCGCGCGCGGTGACTAACTGCAGAGCGTCATGATCTCCAAGCAGGACGTGATCCCCGGAATGCTCGTCTACAGCCGCGACAACACGCGCTTGGGAAGCGTGTCGGCGGTCTCTGACGGAGGCTTCGTGGTCGAGAAGGGCCGGCACTTCCCCGTGGACACGGCCGTCCGCTACGACGACGTCGGCGAAGTCCTCGGCGGGGTGCTGTACCTCATTCGCAACGCCGACTGGTTCGAGCCCGACCGGCCCATCCGCTTCGACGACGACGTCGCCATCCGCTAGCCGCGCGTGCTCTGGATGAACTGCGGCACGGCGCCGCGCACGGCCTCCCAGTGCCGACGCGCAGCGCGCAGCGCGAGGAGATCCACATCCTTGAAGAGCAGCGCCTCGCGGCCTGGCGCAGCGCGCAGCCGCCGGTGCCCTCGCTCGGGCGAGGAGATCACCGAGTTCCCAAAGCGCGCCGCATTGCAGAACAGGCTGTACGCGTAGAGGGAACGTCGCGCTTCGAAGTGCGCCGCTTCGAAGTCGGCGGTCACGGGCGTGAACGCGGGGTTGAGCACGATGTCCACGGGCGGCTCGGCGTTCTTCAGTTCCACGCGCAGATCGAGGTCGAGGAAGTCGCGGCAGATGGCGATGGCCACGCGGCCAAAGCGCGTGTCGGCGATGACCACGCGCCGCTGTGCCTGAGGTTGGATGCCTTCGGTCACGCGCCGCCCATCGAGCGTGAAGCTCGCCGCGATGTGCTTCTCCTGCTCCCAGAGCACGCCCGCGGGCCCGATCACCCGGCACAGGTTGGCGTGCCGCGCGGGGACGTGGAACGCGCCCGGCACCACCACCGCGCCCGTCGCGCGCGCGAACGCAGCGAGCAACTCATAGAGCGCCGGCAAGCCCGAATCGACGGACAGCTCAGGCAGCAGCAAGAGCTCGACGTGCCGCGCCGCCGCGCGCTCGAGGGCCTCGGCCAGCTTGCGCGCGATGTCGGGGATCGCGTCGCTGCGCAGCGAGACCAGGCCGTCACCGGCCAGCGTGAATGACTCGAAGGGCACGTCGAGCTGCGCGAGCCCCACCCGAAAGCGCGGCTGTGCCTCGGCCGCTCCGAGCACGTCGCGGTGCACGACTTCGTAGCGCACAGGTCCCGGCTCCGTGCTCAGCGACGGCGCCGGCTCACCGAGGAAGTCGGCGAGCTGGTGCAGCAGTTGGTCGGTGTCTCCGAACCACGCGAGGTGGATCTTGCCGGCGAGCTCCACGAAGCGCGCGCCCGCGATGCCCGCCGCCAGCTCCCTTCCGGCCCGCTCGGGGATGGCGCGGTCCTCGCGTCGGTGCAGCACCAGGGTGGGGCAGCGCACCTGGGAGAGCAGCGCCAGCACGTCGGTGGCGTACATCGCTTCCAGCAGCCGCCCGGCCATCTGCGACGTCGCGCTTTCGCGCTGAAATCGCGTGAACCACTCGGCGGCGCTCTGCGCGGCGCCCGAGTCGGCCGGGATGAACATCTCCGTGAGCAGCTTGGCGCCCAGGCCCCAGCTCGCGTGCACCATGCCCAAAACCGACTGGCGCACCAGCTCGGGCCCGAGCCGCTCACCGCGCGCGAACGTGCCGTACAGCACCAGGTGCTTCACGCGCTCGGGGTGCCGCACCGCGTACGTGACCGCCACCGGCCCGGCGCACGAGACGGCGAAGAGCGACAGCGGCTGCTCGGGGAACTGTGCAATCACCGTCTCCAGATCGAGCACGTCCTCGTCGACCGAGAAGTCGACCCGCCCGCGGGCCGAGAAGCCGCACCCCTGGCGATCGAACCAGACCACGGTGTTGTGCTGGGCGAGCGCGCCCACGAACCGCTGAAAGCCGAGGTTCTCCCAGAGCACGCCGAGGTGTGAGATCCACGCTGGCGGCAGCACCAGCAGCGGCCCCTCGCCGAGGCGGGAGTACGCCAGGCGCCTGCCGTGGGCGGTCTCACAGAATTGAATCGACGGGACCATTCAATAGAAAAATCATAGTGCCGACCGGGCGAATCGCCTCGGTCACGCACCGTGAATGGGCCCGCCGGTCAGCCGATGGCCGACGGCAAGGGCAAGCGGTCGTTCGCCCTCGCGGTCGCTACTTCTTGCAGCCGACGCGCTTGAGCTCCACGCGTCGATTGCGCGCGCGGTTGGCGTCGCTGTTGTTGGGCACGAGCGGCCGGGTGTCGCCGTAGCCAGCACTGGTCAGCCGCGCCGGGGCGATGCCGTGCGCCACCAGCCAGTCCTTCACGGCCTTTGCGCGCTCGCCGGAGAGCTTCTGGTTGTAGTTCTTCTCGCCCACATTGTCGGTGTGCCCGCCGATCTCCGCCGAGTACGACGCGTCGGCCTGGAACATGGCCAGCACCTGCTTCAGCACCGGCTCCGAGTCGGGCCGCAAGTTTGATTTATTGAAGTCGAAGTTCACGCCGTAGATCTGAAGTGTGCAGGCCTTGGGCGGAGGGCCGCCGGCGACCACGTAGGTCAGGCTGTATGAAGTCGTCGAGTCGCTGTTTCCCGAGCCGTGCTCGTACAAGAACCACTGCTCTCCGTGGGGCGTCTTCCGGGTGAGCAGCGCCTTGAAGTCCTCGTCGGGCTTGGTGACGAGCTTGGCGCCGAGGCCCTTGAGCGCGTCGACGTAGTTCTGCCACACCGCATGGGCCACCGGATTCTTCTTGGGATCCGTGAGCGCGTAGGTCACGCGGTAGAAATGGCCGGCGAGCGTGAGGTCGCCGTCGGGCGTGGAGAGCGTCTCCTGGTCGAAGTCGGAGACCGAGCAACTGTCGATTTTAAAGTACCCGAACTGCTTCACCAGCCAAGGCGGGTCCTTGCAAGGATTGGTTTGATAGTTCCAATCGGTGGGCGCCTCGCGGACCACGACCTCCTGCTTGAGCGCGCCGAGGTCAACGGTGGTCAACGTGAACGAGCCGGTGGACTCATCGTTGCCGCTGCCGTGCGCGTACTCGTACCAGTGCTCGCCCTGCGCGTCCTTGCGCGTGAGCGTGCAAGACCAGCCGCCCTGCGGATCCGACATCAGCGTGGCGCCGGACCTCTTGCCCTGGGCGGCGAAGTAGTTGCGGGCCTTTTCGTTGCTGGGGTTCTTCGACTCGTCGACGAGCGTGTAGGTGATCTTGTCGACGCGACCCTGAAGGTGCTTGGAGCCGTCGACGAGCTGCATGTCCACCTCGCCCCAGTCCTGGTGCTCGCAATCGGTGATCTCGAAGCCGGGCATGCGCTCCGGAGCCCAGGCGGGAGGCTTGCAGCCCTCCTTGTCGGCCGCCCAGGCCGAGGTTCCACCGAACAGCAGCGCGAATCCGATGCCGACCGCCAGACGCGATTTCATTGTTGAGTGTCCTCAGAGAAGCAGGTGCAGGAACTGGTTGAACGCGCTGGGAACATAGTCGCCGAAGGGCCCAGCGTCGACGAATCCGCGCTTCCGGTACATGGCGAGTGCAGCATTGAACGCCGGCCCCACTCCGGTCTCGAGGCTGAGCGTCTTCAAACCGCGCGCGCGGGCCTCGATGATGATGTGCTCGAGGAGCGCGGCACCCACGCCTTCGCGCAAGTGTTTCGGATGGGTGCGCATCGACTTGAGCTCGCCGAGCTCCGCGTCGTGCTGCTTGAGCGCTCCGATTCCGCAGATCTCACCGCCGCGCCACGCGCTCCAGACGGTGACCCCCGGCGCCTGAAGCCCCGAGAGATCGAGCGCGAAGCTGTGCCCTGGAGGCGAGCTCGCGTGCATGCCCGCGAGGTGCAACGCCAGCAGCTCGCGCGTGGGCGCGCCCGAAAGGTCGTCGAGCCTGATCTCGAATACATCGATCATCGAGACACGGTGAGTAATGAAGTCATCCGGTGCGCCGATCGGTGATGTGCCAGAGGACGCCCGTCGGGTCGCTCAAGTACAGCACGCGCACGCCCCACGGCTGCATCGCCGGCGCCTTGGCCATGATGCCGGGGTACTTTGCAGGAATGCCGGCCTTCTGGATATGTGCCCACCATGCATCGGCATCGTCGACGAGCAGGCTCATCATGAAGTTGCCCGCGTGCTCCTTCAGGTAGAACGGCTGCAGGAAGAAGCGAGAGCCGCCCACTTGAAACTCGGAGATCTGATCATTTCCAAAGTTGAGGGTGAATCCGAGATCCAAATAGAACTGCTTGGCGAGTGTGTAGTCCTTCGCGGGCACGAAGGCCTTGAGGTCGAGGACGGGGCTTGGTGCCATGGGTTCGCTCCGGCGTTGGCGCGCGTCAGCGTCGCGTGGGCGCGATGGCGTCCGCGGGCACAGGTGGGCGGCGGAAGGCGCGGCCCTCGCGCAGCAACCGCGCGGCCTCGAGGAACGGCTCAATAGTACAGTGCAGAATGCCGCGGTAGTGATTGTCGTCGAACTCGCGAATGCCAAATCGGATGGGCGCGTCGCGGGGCGGGCGATAGAGCGTTCCAAAGATCGTGTCCCAGAGGGTGAGCACGTTTCCGTAGTTCGTATCGAAGATGTCCCGCGAGTGGTGCATCTGGTGCATCACCGGGCTGACCACGATGCGATCGAGCACCGGGCCAAAGCTCACCGGGATGTGCGAGTGCGTGAGCTTGGAGGTGAAGCTCTTGAGCAGCATGAACGCCACCACGCCGCCGCTCTGTGCAGAGAAGCTCAGCGCGTCGATGTCGCTGGGGAAGACCACGCTCGTGAACAGCAGCGAGCCCAGGAAGCCGACCTGCGTTTGCAGCGCGTCGTCGACGGGGTGTAGCCGGGTGATCACCGCCGGGTTCAGCTGCTGCGAGTAGTGGTGCACCTTGTGAAATTGCCAGAGCAGCGGGACCTGGTGACTCGCGCGATGAATCGCATAGAAGCCGAGCTCGCCGCCGAGCATCGCGAGCACGAAGGCGATGACCATCTGCGCGGGCGTGGGCAGGCCGAGCACGGCCGCCGACAGCGTCGCGAAGCCCGGGCGGCTGTAGAGCGCGAGTTGCTGGAGCCAGCCCGCGTAGACGGTCACGCCGAGCACCAGGCTCACGCCAACCATGAACTGGCGGCGGATGCCAAGCACGTCGAGCAAGAGGAACTTGAGATCGATCCAGAACGAGCGGTGCGCCGCGAGCGAGGCGGGGAAGATGTAGCGCACGCCTGCGGAGAGCGAGCGCGGGGTGCCGCGGCCGGCGACGAGCGCATAGAACGCGAGGCCCACCACGGAGTAGGCGAGGATGCCGCGCCAATAGAGGAGCCCCACGCCCACGGGGCGCACCCAGAACTGCTCCCAGAGCGCCGGGACGTCGACGATGGCCGTGACGCTTCGCCAGAGCTCGCCTGCGTCGACCGACATGCGCGAATCCTACACCGTCGAGGCGCGGCGCCGAGGCGATTGGTCGCTCGCTCGGCTTGATCACCAGCCTCGACCGGCGCTGCAATCGCGGTAACCTCGGAGCGATGACGTACGTCCGCTCGCTCGACGGCATGCGCGCGCTCGCGGTGGCGCTGGTCATGCTGTACCACTTCGGTGTGCTCGAGTGCGGCTGGCTCGGCGTGCAGCTCTTCTTCGTGCTCTCGGGCTTCTTGATCACCCAGATCCTGGTGAGCCAGCGCGAGAACCGCTTCGGCGCGTACCTGGGCCGCTTCTACAAGCGCCGCGCGCTGCGGATCTTTCCGCTCTTCTATCTGTACGCGGGCACTTTCGCGCTGTCGTACGCGCTCACCGGGCATCCCGCCTTCTCGCGCGCGCAGCTCGCGCTCTTGTTCGGCTACGCGTTCAACGTGGCGCAGGTGCTGAACGGCGTCGGCGACCAGCATTGGGTCTCGCACCTGTGGTCGCTCGCGGTCGAGGAGCAGTTCTATTTGATATGGCCGTTGATTGTATTCATCCTGTCGCCGCGGGCGCTGCGGGTCTTCGCGATGGGGCTTCTCATCGCCTGCCCGCTGGCGCGGCTCTTCGTCTCCATCCACTTCTTCGATTGGGCGGGCGGGCTGATTCATCCCGACCTGGGAACGTTCGTGTACCGGCTCACGCCATTTCAGCTCGACGCCTTTGCTGCCGGAGCGCTCGTGGGACTCGGCCCCACGCGCGCGCACCCGCGTCGGCGCTTCGCGATTGCCCTCGTGGCGGTCGCGGTGCTCGGGGCGCTCAACCTGCTCGCCATGCGGCACCTGAACGTGCCCGCGGAAGACTCCGGGCTGACGACGTTCGGCTATCCGCAGGACATGGTCTTCGGGAAGCAGTTCGTCTGGGGCTTCTCGCTGATCAACTTCCTCGGCGCGGAGCTGGTGCGCACCTGCATCACGCCGGGGGCCGCGTTCAAGCTGCTCGAGCATCCCGCGCTGGTCGCGATGGGGCGCATCTCATACGGGCTCTACGTGTACCACCTCGCGATTCGCGAGCTGATCCTCACGTTCCTGCGCCACGCGCCCTCGACGCTCGAGCTCGTTGGACTATTTATTATCTACATTGTCGCGTCGTTCGCGCTGGCGGCGGTGAGCTGGCGCTTCTTCGAGTCGCGAATCCTGGCATTGAAGGATCGGCCGTGGCGTTCTGCGCCCGCGCTGAGCCCCTCGGTGGACGCGTGAGCTCTCGTGCGTTCTTGGCGCTGGCGGCGCTGCTCGCCGTGGTCGCGCTCGCGCCGCTGGGGGAGCTGGCGTTCATCCCGGGCATCGTCGCGGAACTGCCGCGCATGGACTTCATCGAGTACTGGGGCGCCGCCAAGCTGCTCGTGAGCCACCAGAACCCCTACGACGCGTCGATCATGGCCACGCTGCAGGCCGCAGCCGGGCGCACCGAGCCGGTGGTGATGATGTGGAATCCACCCTGGGCGCTCGCGTTCGTGTTGCCGCTGGCGGCGCTTCCGCTCGAGGCGGCGCATGCGCTGTGGCTGATCGTGCAGCTCGGCGCGCTCGGCCTGGCATGCGCGCGGCTCTGGCGGCGCTTCTGCGGGGCGCCCGAGCTTCGCCCCCTGGCCGTGGCGATGCCGATCGCGTTCTTGCCGGTCTTCTCGGCGATGCTGGTGGGCCAGGTGGCGCCGCTGCTGCTGCTGGGCGTGGCGCTCTTCCTCGACTGCTCCGACGAGAACCGCGACGTCTCCGCTGGCCTCGCGCTCGCGTTGATTGCGGTGAAGCCGCACGCGCTGTTGCTGCTCGGGCTCGCGGTGGGCGTGCAGGCGCTGCGCGAGCGACGGTGGAGGCTGATTGTCTCATCAGCGGTGGCGCTGGCGGTGCTGGCGGGGCTGGCGTCGATCTTCGATCCGCACGTGCTCGCGCAATACGCCGACGTGATGCTGCACCACGGGCCAGCGCAGTACCGGCCGCCGACGCTTGGCTATCTGCTGCGGCTCGCGGTCGCGCCGCACGTGTTCGCGGTGCAGTTCGTGCCCGTGGCGCTCGGGCTCGCGTGGCTCGCGCGGCAGCTCTGGGTGCACGGCGCGCGCTGGAGCTGGCGCGCGCAGCTCTCCCCGCTGATCCTGGTCTCGCTGCTCACGTCGCCGTATGGCGCGTGGCCCTTCGACCTGGTGCTGCTGCTGGTGCCGACGCTGGAGATTGCGTCGGGGCTCGCGCGCGGCACCGACACGCGCGGGCGCGTGCTGGCGCTCGGGTTCCTCGCGCTGAATGCGTTCGCGGCGGTACGCGCTGCGCTCGGCGCGGACTACCTCGAGTTCGTGTGGCTCACCCCGGCCATCACCGCGCTCTACGCCATCGGCCGCAGCCAGCTTCAGGGGCCGCCGACGGTGAAGCCCGCGGCGGCGTAGCGCGCGGCCACGTCGCTGCGGACGAGCAGGTTGAAGTAGCCGTCGCACAAGCGCGTGCTCGCCGGGAGGTAGGTCGTGGCGATCGCGTCGGCCGTGGCGCCGCGCGCGCGCTCCCGGCCGGCGTAGCCCGCGAAGCGCTCTTGCAGGCCGTCGTCGTCGAGCAGGCGCCGCATGGGGTAGGCGGAGATCGGCTCGCTGCCGAGGAACATGTTGCCCCAGATCCACACCTCCGGTCGCCGCTCGACGACCGTCGCGGGATCGAACTTTCCCCACACCACCGGCTCGGTCACCGGCTGGTGGGCGATGGCCATGTCCGAGAGGCCGTGCAGGTCGATGACCTGGAGCGCGTCGTCGAAGTACTTGAGGCGCTGGAAGTCGGTCTGGGCCACGGCGCCGCCGGCGCTCGCCTGACGAAGGCGCTGGGCCAGGGGCAGCTCGCAGGAGAACTGCTCGAGGGTCATGGGCCACTGCGCGCGCGCGAAGCTCAGCCGCGCCAGCGGATGGTTCAGCGCCTGGCCGAGCTCGATCACGGCGAGCAGCGCCACCAGCGCGAGCGCGACCTGGCGAGCGCGGGTCGGCGCGAAGATCGCCGCGTGGGCCAGGCTGGCCGCAGCGAGCACCGCCGGGAGCGCGAGGAAGCGTCCGCCGCCGTAGCAATCGCCGCCCGCGTAGACGATCTCCGCCGTCGCGCCCAGCGCAGCCAGCACGAGGAAGAGCTGTCGAAGGCGACGCTCCGGCGCCCAGCCCCTCATGGCCAGCGCGACGACGCCCGCGAGCAGCGCCGCCGCGGCCAGCAAGCCAGGCTGCTCGCCGAGGTAGGTCGCGAGGTAGTGCCAGCCGTCGCGAACCTCGTTCCAGCGCGAGGCCGAGGTCTTGGCGTAGTACGTGTTCGGCGCGACGTAACCGAAGTGGTGCCAGTGCCACGCGAAGTACGCCGCGACCAGCGCCAGGAACGCTGCCCAAGCCATCGCTGCCGCGCGACGGCCGCTCTGCACCGTGGCGGCGAGGAGCGCCCAGCCACCGAGCGCGAGGCCTTCCGGACGCGCGAGGAAGGCCAGGAACGCCAGCGCCGCCATCCCCGCGAGGCGCGGCGGGCTCCAGCGGTCGAACACCACCACCGCGCCCACGAGCGCGAGGCCGAGCGTCACGTAGAGCGGCGTCTCGAGCAGGTACGAGGCGCCGTCGGCGAGCGCAGGCGTGGCGCCGAGGAGCAGGCCGCCCAGCGCGGCGCCCGCGACACGGATCGCAGGCCGGCGCTCGCGGAGCAGGAAGAACGTCAGGGCCATC
The DNA here is from genome assembly GCA_018266075.1 of Deltaproteobacteria bacterium. GTDB lineage: Bacteria > Myxococcota > Myxococcia > Myxococcales > SZAS-1 > SZAS-1. Next base: position 74,704 of record JAFEBB010000020.1, read on the forward strand.
GCGAGCAGCCCGACGGCCACGTGCATCACGAGCGTCACCCAGAACGTGGTGCGCACGATGTCGCCGCCGGTCAGGGCGACCACGAGCGACTTGAGGAGCAGATCGAGCACGCTGGTGAAGCCGTCGACGGCCCCGGCGCCTGCGTTCCAGTCCAGCGCGCCGCGCGCCAGCAGGTGGCGCTCGTAGACCATGAGGATGAAGGCGTCATCGATGTTGGCGGCGGTGGCCCCGGCGAAGCTGCCGAGGCTCGCGAGCACCACGAGCACGGTCCCCAGGCCCAACGCCGCTGCTCGCCGGATCATTCGAGCGGGCAGGGTACCACGCGCGGTGCGAAAGCTGGCTGGCGGCGGGCAAGCAGCGCAGAAGGCCGCAGGCGCCCACGGATCTCTGCAACGCTTTCTGCCTCCGAGCTGGGGGCTGGCCAGTGTCAGGGTGATGCGGTAGCACAGACGGTCGCCGGAAGACGGGCGAGCGGGGTGCCGGCATCGCATGACCACGGAAGTCGCGCCGCAGATCGCCTCGGCCACGCCGATGATGCGGCAGTACCTCGAGGTGAAGGCGCGCTACCCCGACGCCATCCTCTTCTTCCGGCTCGGCGACTTCTACGAGATGTTCTTCGACGACGCCACGCGCGCCGCGGAGATCCTGCAGATCACGCTGACGGCGCGCTCCAAGGGCGACGACCGCGTGCCCATGTGCGGCGTGCCGTACCACGCGGCCAAGGGCTACATCGCCAAGCTGGTGGAGCGCGGGCTCAAGGTGGCGATCTGCGATCAGGTGTCGGAGGCGGGCGGGCCGGGCATCGTGCAGCGCGAGGTCACCCGCGTGGTCACGCCGGGCATGGCCCTCGACGAGGACCTCACCGAGCCCCGCGAGAATCGCTTCCTGGCTGCCGTGGCCTTGGACGACGAGCGCGCGGGCCTGGCGCTGCTGGATGCGTCGACCGGCGAGTTCCGCGCGGGCAGCGTTCCGCGCGCGCAGCTCCTCGAGGAGCTGGCCCGGGTGGCGCCGCGCGAGCTGGTGGTGGCGCGCGACGAGGTCGAGCCGCTGCGCGCGCTGGTCCAGGTGCTGCCCCAGGCGCCCGCGCTCAACACGCTCGCGGATGAGAGCTTCGAGCCCTCGCGCGCGCGCGGGCTGCTCACCTCCCACTTCGGCGTCGCGTCGCTGGATGGATTTGGGCTCGGTGACGACGCGCTGGCCGTGGCCGCGGCGGGCGCGGCGTTTCGCTACCTCTGCGATACGCAAAAGGCGAAGCCCGCGCACGTGGACCGCATCGCCCAGCTCTCGGGGCGCGGCTCCCTGCGGCTCGACGAGAGCTCGCGCGCCAATCTGGAGATCCTGCGGACGCTTCGCGACGGCAAGCGGCAAGGCTCGCTGGTTGGCCTCCTGGATCGCACGGCGACGGCGGTGGGCGGGCGCATGCTCGCGTCGTGGCTGGTGCAGCCGCTCTACGAGCTCCAGGAGATCGACGCGCGCCTCGACGCCGTCGACGAGCTCCGCGGCCAGGCCGTGCGGCGCGAGGAGGTCGGCAGCCTGCTTCGTGAGGTGAGCGATCTCGAGCGGCTCACGTCGCGGCTGGCGCTGGGGCAGGGAAACGCGCGGGACCTGGCCGCGCTGGCGCGCTCGCTCTCCGTGCTGCCCCAGGTGGCCGAGCGACTCGCCGGCTGCAGCGCGTCGTTGCTGAGAGCGCAGCTCGCGCCGCTGGGCACGCTCGGGGATCTCGCTCAGCTCCTGCGCGGTGCCGTCGCCGACGAGCCCCCGGCCATCACCCGCGAGGGCGGCATGATTCGCCGCGGGTGGAACCAGGAGCTCGACAAGCTCCTGGACGTGATGACCCGCGGCAAGGACGTGCTCCTGGCGCTGGAGTCGCGCGAGAAGGAGCGCACCGGCATCGGCTCACTGAAGGTCCGGTTCAACAAGGTCTTTGGCTACTACCTCGAGGTCACCAAGCCCAACCTGCACCTCGTTCCCAAAGACTGGATCCGCAAGCAGACCACCGCCGGCGGAGAGCGCTTCGTCACGGAGGAGCTGAAGGAGCACGAGGAGCTGGTGCTCACCGCCGAGGAGAAGCGCGTGGCTTTGGAGCTGCGCATCTTCGAGGAGCTGCGGCAGCACGTCGTGTCGCGGGCGACCAAGCTGCGCGAGGCCGCGGCCGCCGTGGGCGTGGTGGACGCGCTCTGCAGCTTCGCGCGCAGCGCCGCCGAGCACGGCTACTGCCGGCCGGTCGTCGACGATGGGAGCTTGCTGGAGATCGTCGAAGGGCGGCACCCGGTGGTGGAGCGCAACCTCGGCGGCGAGTCGTTCGTGCCCAACGACCTGCGGCTCGACGGCGAGAATCAGCAGCTGTTGGTCATCACCGGGCCGAACATGGCGGGCAAGAGCACGGTGATGCGCCAGGCCGCGCTGATCACGTTGATGGCCCAGGCCGGGAGCTTCGTGCCCGCCAAGCGCGCCCGGGTGGGCCGCTGCGATCGGATCTTCACGCGCGTGGGCGCGAGCGACAACCTGGCCAAGGGGCAGTCCACCTTCATGGTGGAGATGACCGAGACCGCCAACATCCTCCACAACGCCACCGCGCGCTCGCTGGTCATCCTCGACGAGATCGGCCGCGGCACCAGCACCTTCGACGGCCTGTCCATCGCCTGGGCCGTGGCCGAGCACCTGCACGACACCGTGGGGGCGCGCACGCTCTTCGCCACGCACTACCACGAGCTCACCGACCTCGCCCGCGAGAAGGCCCGGGTGAAGAACGCCACCATCGCCGTGAAGGAGTGGCAGGGGCGCGTCATCTTCCTGCGCAAGCTCATCGAGGGCGGGGCCAGCCGCAGCTACGGCATCGAGGTGGCCAAGCTCGCCGGGCTGCCCGCGGGCGTGCTCGGGCGCGCGCGGGAGATCCTCAAGAACCTCGAGGCCGGCGAGCTCGACGCCGAGGGCCGGGCGCAGCTCGCCCGCGGCCGCAAGAAGCAGGACGTGAACCAGCTCGGGCTCTTCGCGCGAGAGGGGCCGCCGCCTGCCTCATCGGCCATCGAAAACGATCTGCGCGCCCTCGCCATCGACGGGCTCACCCCGCTCGAGGCGCTGAACCTGCTCGCGCAGTGGAAGAAGAAGCTGGGCCCGTAGACCCAGCTACTGGGTCACGTTGATGGTGGCCACCTGGTGGCCGCAGATCGCCGAGCTGCAGAAGTCCGCGCCGGAGATGGAGCCGCAGTACGTCCAGAGCGCGCCGTTGGCGCGCACCTGGATGCCGTAGTTCGACGACGAGGCGTTGTTGCAGTCCTGGTAGTAGTCCACGAATACGCCGTACTGCCCCAGCGGGTAGGTGTTGCCGCTGTAGATCACGTTCTCGATGTTCACGCCGTCGCCCTGGCTGCCCGCGAAGCAGCCGGCGTTCGAGTCGCGATCGAGCGAGCCGCCGCCCGAGCACTGGCGGTTCTCGTACCAGACGGTGCAGGCGTCGGGCTGGGCCACGTGGATGTCGAGATCCTCCGGATCGTCGAAGCTGAGCGTGAACTGGAGGCCGCCGTTGGCGCCGTGGAGCACGCAGATGCCGTTCTCGCAGTCGAAGCCGTTGGGGCAGCCGAGCTCGCTGCAGCTGCCGCCGTCCACCACGTAGCCCACGCCGCCGTTGATGTCGGGCATGTTCTGCGGGCAGGTGCCGCCCACGGTGGTGCCGGTGCCGTTGCTGGTGGTGCCGCTGGCGCTGGTGGTGCCGCTGCCCGCGGTGCCGCTGGGCTCGACGCACACGCCGCTGGAGTCGGCGAGGTTGCTGCAGCATTGGGCGTCGTTGCCCACGCCCACCACGCGACCGTCCACCGCGCAGCCGCCGGTGGTGCCGCCCGTGGTGGTGGTGTTCGTGCCCGAGGACGTGGTGCCGTTGCCGTTGGTGCCCGCGCCGCTGGTGCTGGTGGTGTGGCCGGTGGAGCCCGAGCCGCCGCTGGTGGTGACGTGCGAGTCGACGGTGGAAGTGCCCCCGCAGGCCGCGACACCCAGCAACAGCGCGGAAATGATCAAGCTCCGGTTCATGCGCGTACCTCTCCAAAAAGCGGCGGCCACCTTACCTCAACGGCCCGCCAAGCGAGAGGACGCCCGGTCAACTTTCCGGACGAACCGACACGCCTGTAGCAGGAAATTTGCTCAGGTGTGATCCCCATGGTCCCCTTGTCCTACATGCGCTGATCATGCGCGTGGGGAGCGGACCCGATGCTGCGTCGCCTCGTTCTCATGCTGACCTCGGTGCTGTGCACGGCGGTCACACGGCCTGCGCTCGCGAAGAGCAAGCCCAAGCCCGAGGGAAAGTCGGTCGCGTCGACGCAGGCGCTGGAGGCAGCCAAGCGCGACTGGCAGGAGCTCAAGCACGATCGCAAGCGCAGCCGCTTCCGCGCGCCGTGGCTCAAGGTCGCCGCCGAGTTCGCGGCAGTGGCCAAGCGCTATCCCACCTCGCCCGAGGCGCCCAAGGCGCTCTTCGACGCGGGCGAGCTCTACGAAGATCTCTCGCGCATCTCCTGGATCCAGGACGACGTGGACGCCGCGGTGGCCCTCTACGGGCGCCTGGGCAAGGACTTCCCCAAGGACGCGCTCGCCGACGACGCGCACCTCGCGCTCGCGCGCATCGCCCTCAACCGCAAGAACGACGCGGACACGGCGCGCGCCGAGCTGAAGACCATCCTCAAGAGCTATCCGCGCGGGGACATGGCGCCGCAAGCGAAGACCATGCTCGCCCAGCTCAAGAAGGGCGACGAGTCGCCGCGCGAAGAGGTCGAGAAGCCGGCGAAGGTGGAGGTCGCGAAGGCAGAGCCCAAGGTCGCGCCCAAGCCCGAGCCCAAGGTCGTCGAGGCCAAGGGGGCCGAGCCCAAGGCAGAGAAGGCGCAGAAGGACGCCGCGCCGAGCGTGAAGGTCACGGAGGTGGAGTGGGCGGACGCGCAGCCGGCGAAGGTGCCGCAGAAGGCGCCGCCGATCGTCGACGCGGCCGCGGTGGACGGCCAGGTGGGCGCCGACGCCATCGACATGGACGACGAGAACGACTCGCCCACGCCCGAGGCGTCGACGCGGCCGCTCACGTCCATCAAGCTCGCGGGCGCGGACAAGGGCAAGCTCGCGGCGATCGCATCGGCCATGAAGAGCAGCGACGACGATCTGCCGCTCTCCGCGCAGATGGGTCTCAAGGTGCGCCGCGTGGTCATCGACGCGGGCCATGGCGGTCACGACACGGGCGCGGTGGGCCCGACGGGCGTGAAGGAGAAGGACGTGACGCTCTCCGTGGCCAAGAAGCTCGCGGAGAAGCTCAAGGCCCAGGGGCTCGAGGTCTTCATGACCCGGACCACGGATCGCTTCGTCTCCCTCGAGAACCGCGCCGCCTTCGCCAACGAGCAGCACGCCGATCTCTTCATCAGCGTGCACTGCAACGCCGCCACCCAGCGCACCCTGCACGGCGTGGAGACCTACTCGCTCAACATCTCCAGCGATCGCTACGCGGTGCGCCTGGCTGCGCGCGAGAATGCGTCGAGTGAGCGCAGCATCGGCGATCTGCAGTTCATGCTCGCCGACCTCGCCACCCGCGCGAACACCGCCGACTCCCGCGAGCTCGCCAGCCTGGTGCAGCGCAGCGTGGTCGAGGGCCTGCGCACCCGCTTCGGCAAGGTGCGCGACCTGGGCACGAAGGAGGCGCTCTTCTACGTGCTCCTCGGCACGCGCATGCCGGCGGTGCTGGTGGAGGGCTCGTTCATCTCCAACCCGGAAGAAGAGAAGCGCCTCGAGGACGGCGCGTTCCAGGAGCAGCTCGCGGGCAGCATCGCCTCGGGCGTGGAGCGCTTCGTCGGCGACCGCGCCGCGCTGGCCACGGCCGGCTTGCCCTGAAGGCAGAAAGGGGCGGCTCGCCCCGGGCACCTCCCGAAGAAGCAGAAGCCCGCGCGGCGGATCGCGCGGCGTGTGTCGAAGCGCCGAGGGCGCTGAGAAGATAAGCTCGCGCGGATGTCGCTCGACCTCACGCACGAGCTGCCGCTGCCCGTGCCGCCGCAGGGCTCGTACCACGACCACCTCGCGGCGCTGCCGCACTTCCTCGCCGGCCCGGAGTCGGGGCGCGGCGCGCGCGCGGCCGACTACCTGGCCAAGGCCCGCGCGTTCGTGGCCGACCTGCATGCGAAGGGCGCCTCGGGGCAGACCATCGTGCGGCTCACGACGGCCGCGATGGATGCGCTCGTCAAGGGCCTCTTCGACGCCCTCGTGGCCGACATGGCCCCGCAGAGCCCGCTCACGCTCGTGGCACTCGGCGGCTATGGACGCAAGGAGCTCGCGCCGCGGAGCGATCTGGATTTGATGTTGCTGCGTCCGGCAGGCCGAAAGTCGGAAGCGCCGGCGCAGCGGCTCGCGGAGCGACTGCTGTATCTGCTCTGGGACTTGAAGCTCGAGGTCGGGTGGAGCCTGCGCACGCCGGCCGAGTGCGCCGACGCCGCCGACGACGATCACACCGCGCGCACGGCGCTGCTCGATCTGCGCTTCCTCGCGGGCGACACCGAGAACCACGTTCGGCTCGAGGAAGCCGTGCTCGGCGACATCGCGCGCGGAAAGGCCGAGCGCTTCATCGCCGACAAGATCTCCGAAGTTCGCGCGCGCCGGCAGAAGTTCGGCGACTCCGTGTACCTGCTCGAGCCGAACTTGAAGCAAGGCGAAGGTGGCTTGCGCGATCTGCAGGCCGCGCTGTGGATTGCCTTGGCGCGCTTTGGCACGCGTGGGCTCACCGAGCTGCAGGCGAAGTCGGTGCTGCCTGCGCGCGAGGTGACCGCGCTCCGCGCCGCGCGCGACTGGCTCTGGCGCGTGCGAAACCAGCTCCACCTCACCACGTCGCGAAAAGAAGATCGGCTCACGTTCGATCTTCAAGAGGCGATGGCCCAGGCGCTGCGCTATCCCGCTGGCCAGGCGGGGCTGCCGGTCGAGCAGTTCATGCGCGACTACTACCTGTGCGCGCGCCACGTGAAGCTCGCGGCCGACGCGCTCATCGAGCGCTGCGAGGACGCGTTCAAGCCCGCCAAGCGCGCGCGCAAGCCGCTCGACAAAGAATTTGCAGCGCTCGGCGAAAAGCTCGCGGTGCAAGACGAGTCGCTCTTCGCGCGCGAGCCGCTGTCGATGGTGCGCGCGTTCGCCGTGGCCGACGCCGAGGGCCGCGCGCTCGATCCCGCGACGCGCGATCGCATCTCGGCCGAGCTCTCGCGGCTCGCCACGCCCGACGTCCGGCGAGAGGGCACGAAGCTCTTGGCCACGCTGATGGCTCGACCCGGAACGCTCGGCGGGTTCTTGAGCACCATGCACGAGCTGGGCGTGCTCGGCGCGCTCGTGCCGGAGTTCGGCCGCGTGACCGCGCTGCGGCAGCACGACCTGTACCACGTGTACACCGTCGACGCGCACTCGCTGGCCGCGGTGCGCCGCCTCTATGCGCTGCGCGCGGGCGAGCTGCTCGAGAGCCAGCCCGAGCTGACGCTGTCCATGCAGGAGCTGGAGCGGCCGCTGCCGCTGTATCTCGGCATGCTCTTCCACGACGCGGGCAAGGGCATGGGCGGCAACCACTCCGAGCGCGGCGTGGAGCTGGTGCACGCCGTGGCCGAGCGCATGGGCCTCTTGAGCGAGGAGCGCGAGGACGCGGAGTTCCTCGTCCGCTACCACCTCTTGATGAGCCACACCTCGCAGCGCCGCGACATCACCGATCCGTCGCTCGTCGCCGACTTCGCCAAGCAGGTGGGCACGCCGCGGCGGCTGCGGCTGCTCTATTTGCTGACCTATGCAGATATCTGCTCCGTCGGACCGACGACCTGGACCGAGTGGAAAGGGCGCCTGCTGCGCGAGCTGAACGAGCGCGCCCAGGCCGCGCTCACCGGCGCCGGGCCCGAGGAGACCAGCCTCGCGCGCTACATGGAGCTTCGCGACGCGGCAGCCGCGCGGCTCATGTCGGCGGGGGCAGCCGACGCGTTCGACGAGGTCGAGCGATTTCTGCGCTGCATGCCGTATCGCTACCTCGCCGTGGCCACACCGCCACGCGTGGTGCGCGACTTGAAGCTCATGCGCCGCACCGCGAAGGGGCCGCTCGGCGTGCTGCTCTTGCAGCGACGGGATCGCTCCGCGACGACGCTCAGCCTCACGGCGTCCGATCGCGCGGGCCTGCTCGCCGACTTCGCGGGCGTGCTCGCGGCGCACAACCTGGGCATCCTCGCGGCCGACGTCTTCAGCTCGCGCAGCGGCCCAGGCGCGCCGCCGCGGGCGCTCGACGTCTTCGAGGTGCGCGGGCCCCAGGGCGACGCGCTCACCCGCGAGCGCTTCGCCGAGGTGAAGAAGGACCTGCTGCGCGTGCTCACCGGCGCGGAGACCGTGGAGCAGGTGCTCAAGCGCCGGCACGGGACGAGGCTGCAGCCGCGGAAGGCGCCGCGGGTGGCCACGCGCGTCGCCGTGGACAACCAGGCCTCGCGCGACTTCACGGTCATCGACATCGTCGCCGAGGATCGGGTGGGCCTGCTCTACGCCATCACCTCTGCGCTCGCGAAGGCCGGCCTCGACGTGCACGCCGCGCGCGTGGCCACCGAGGCCAACCGCGCCATCGACGCCTTCTACGTGCGCCGCGCGGGCAAGCGCGTGGTCGACCCGGCGGAGGTCGCGGCAATCGAGGCCCAGCTTCGCGCGGCCGTCGAGCCCACGAGCTGATCAGGTCCAGCGGATGCGGAACGTGAAGCCTTCGCCTTCGCGCTCGCCGAGCTCAACCGTCAGCTCCTTCGCGCCCGCCGCGGTCAGGCCCGCCTCGAGGATTCCCCGGTAGAACGCTGGCTGGATCACCCGGTTGAACCAGAGCAGCGCCTCGTTCGGCGCCGCCTGGGTCACGCGCGTGTCGGTGTAGTTGTTGCCGCTCTGGAAGTTGCGGCTCATGCGCGCGAGCACGCGCGCGGGCCCGAGGATGCGCATTAGCGGGAAGATCGCCTTGCCGATGGCCGTCTGCTGGTAGCCCGCGATGAGCATGCGCCCGAGCTCGGCCATGGCCTCCTCGAGCGACTTGTCGGGGAAGAGCTGCGCGCAGGTCACGCGCAGGCTGTGCTCCCAGGTCTCCAGGGCGTACGCGGGCAGCACGTGGTCGATGTCGAGGCCCAGGCCGCGGAGCGCATCGGTGAGCTCGGGCGTGATCCGGCCCTTGAGCGCGCGCAGGTAGAGGCCCTCCACGGCCGAGGCGAACACGAACTCGTCGCCTGCGTGCGTGGCCCGGTTCGCCGCGCTCGGCGGGCTGGGGACGACCGACATGCGCTCGGTTCTACCGCACTCTTGTAGAGCTTCGGCAGCGTCCAGCCTCGGGCGAAGCTAGTACCCGACGGCGCGCGCGTCGCTTCCTCGCGGATCGCTGGCGCCGAGCCGCATGCCCGTGCCCGGCTCGATCATCACCGCCTCGCAGTCGCCCATCACGCCCCAAGGGCTCTGCTTCACCACGTAGCCCATGCTGGTGAGCGCGCGCTCGGTGTCGGGCGCGAGACCGTCGATCTCGTCGAAGACGACGTCCGGCATCCACTGCTGGTGCAGGCGCGGCGCGGCCACGGCGGCCTCCACGTCGCGGTGGAAGTCGACCACGCCGAGGATGACCTGGAGCACCGTGTTGATGATGGTCGGGCCGCCGGGCGAGCCGAGCACGAGGTACGGCTTGCCGTCTTTCAAGAGCACGGTGGGCGTCATGCTCGAGAGCGGCCGCTTGCCCGGGGCGATGGCGTTGGCCTCGCCTTGAATCAGCCCGAAGCCGTTGGGCACGCCGGGCTTGCTGGTGAAGTCGTCCATCTCGTCATTGAGCAGGAAGCCCGCGCCTGCCACCGTCACGCCCGAGCCGAAGCCCATGTTCAACGTGAACGTGTTCGAGACCACGTTGCCCTTCGCGTCGACGACGGTGAAGTGCGTGGTGTGCGGCCCCTCCACGGGCGGCTTGCGACCGGCGGCGAACGCGCTCGAGGGCGTGGCCTTGTCGGCGACGATCGTCGCGCGCTGCTTGGCGGCGTAGTCCTTCGAGGTCAGCGCGGCCACGGGAACGTCCACGAAGTCCGGGTCGCCAAAGAAGAGCGCGCGATCTGCGAAGGCGCGGCGCATGGCCTCGAGCATCAGGTGATCCGCCTGCGAGCCGTTCGCGCCGATCTTCGCCAGGTCGTAGAACTCGAGGATGTTGAGCTCTTGCAGGAGCGTGGCGCCGCCAGAGCTCGGCGGCGGCATGGTGAGCACGTCGTAGCCGCGATACGTGCCCGTGAGCGGCGCGCGCTCCTTGGGCCTGTACGCCGCGAGGTCGTCCTTCGTGACCAGGCCGCCGCCGCGCTTCATGTCCGCGTCGATGAGCGTGGCGATCTGTCCGGTGTAGAAGTCGCGCGGGCCGACCTTCGCCAGGCGCTCGAGGGTCTTGCCCAGCTCGGGCTGCGTGAACCGCTCGCCTTCCTCGTAGAACTTGCCGTCGCGGTTCCAGATGCGCTTGCTCTCGGGGAAGGGCGCGAAGCGGGGCGCCTGCTCGCGGAGCTCATCGGCGAGCGGCTTGGAGAGCACGAAGCCCTTCTTGGCCAGGCGAATCGCCGGCGCGGACACGGCGGCCCAGCTCTTGGTGCCGTACTTCGAGAGCGCGAGCTCCAGGCCTGCGACGGTTCCGGGCACGCCGACCGCGCGATAGCCGTTGGTCGATGCGTCGGGGAGCACGTTGCCCTGGGCGTCGAGGTACATGTCGCGCGTGGCCGCCTTGGGCGCCACCTCGCGGTAGTCGATGGTGGTGCTCTTGCCGTCGGCCATCCGAACGAGCATGAAGCCGCCGCCGCCGAGGTTTCCCGCGGACGGGTGCGTCACCGCGAGCGCGAGCGCCACCGCCACGGCCGCGTCCACCGCGTTGCCGCCCGCCTTGAGGATCTCCACGCCGGCCTCGCTGGCCTCGCCGCTCGACGACGCGACCATCCCGTGCTTCGCGCGGACGGGATCGTTGGCGGCGGCGAACGCGTGAAACGGCGCGACGACGATCGCGAGTGAGGCAGCGAGCAGGGAAGGGCGCATGGCGCGCGGACCATAGCGCATCGTGCGCCTTCCCCGAGCCGCCGAGCGGCGTGCCAGCTCGGCGGCTCGCGGGGTGCGTGATGCCCGCTGGAATCGCGGTGTGCACCGTGGGCAGGTCGCTCGAGGGCGGCCGCGTCGAGGTGCTCGCCGGTTCACCGCTCTTTCTGCTCGTGTCCGACTCGGCGACGGAGGGGCTCGTGCGCGAGAAGGTCCTCAAGCGTCGCAAGCGTTGAGGCGCCTGACGTGGAAACCGAATTGGCGTAAGGTGCAAACCTGAAAAAGCTGTCAAGCGCGTGAGTCTGGCGGGCGGCTCGAAGAGCCCAGGAGCGAAGCGTGATGAACGGAATGAAGTGGGTCGCGTTGGTGGTCGTGCTGGGTGCGGTGGGCTGCGGCCATGCGAAGGAAGGCGACACCTGCAACAGCGGCGACGTTCAGTGCGAGGACAAGCACACCCTCCTCGAGTGCGAGACCACCGGTACGTACCGCGCCATCCCGTGTCCGGGGCCCCAAGGCTGTGTCTTCGACAACAACGCGGCCACGCCCATTCTGGTGTGCGATCTCAGCGGCACCGTCGCCGGCGGTGAGTGCCAGAGCAGCTACCAGGGCTTCGTGGGCTGCACCGACGCCCACAACGCGCTGGAGTGCAACGGCGCCCACTGGGGCGCAGTGTCCTGCCCCACCAGCTGCCAGTCCGGCGAGACCGGCGTCGATGTGCCGCAGTCGCTCGGCTCCTGCTCGTGAGCTGAGTTGGGCTAGCGAAAGATCCGCGCGAAGAGCCGGATGAAGAGGTTGCGCTCCTTCGACGGTTCGGGCGTGTTCTTGGGGAGCGGCGCTTCGTCGAGCCGGGGCTTGAGCTCCACGCGGTTCTTCTCGCCCGGCTTGAGCGAGGAGACGCTGAACTCGTCGTCGCCTTCGATGGCCTCGAGGCTCTTCTCGGCGCGGCTGCGGCGCTGCTTCGGCTCGTCGGACATGCGTGAGCGAAGCTTGCCGGTCAGACGCTCCGGCGGCAAGCGACCCCGAGTGCGACGTCAGTGCTGCGACGCGCGCCGCATCCCCGCCGGGAGGGCCTCGGTCCGCTCCGGCGTCGGCCTGCGCGGGCCGTAGAACGTCCGGTACACGCGCAGCCCCACCCAGACGCCGCCCACCGCCGACACCAACCAGCCGGCCACGGTCAGCGCGATCACCCACGGGTGCCCCGCGGAGAGCGCCGTGCCGAAGTAGGCCGTGGCGATGGTGCCGGGGATGATGCCGAGGAGCGTGCCCGCCATGGTGCGCCAGTAGCTCCCGCCCGCGCTCGCGGCGATGGCCAGGATGGGATCCGTGGGCACCACCGGGCTGAGGGTGAACACCAGCGCGAAGAGGAAGTCGTTCTCCTTCGCGGCGCGCTCGAGCGCGTCGGGGTTGGCCACCGCCTTGCGGATGAAGCGGGTGCCGAACTTCCTGCCCAGGAAGAACGTCAGCGACGAGGCGAACCAGCTGCCCAGCATGGCGTAGAGCGCGCCCTTCCAGCCGCCAAACAGCACGCCCCCGAGCGCAGTGAGGATCTGCCCCGGCAAGAGCGTCACCGGGCGGATGGTGAGGAGCCCCAGGTATGCGAGCGGCGTCCACGGTCCGAGGGGGCGGAGCGCGTGCAGCAGCGCCTGCCGCGAGACCAGGTGCGGATCGAGGAGCTTCAGGGTGCAGAGGCCGAGCACCGAGGCCAGCACCGGTGCGAGGAGCTTCAAGCTCGGCAGTCGCGGGTTGCGGACAGACATTCGCCACAAGGTGCACACCGCGGGCCGCCCTCGCCATCGAGCGGGCAGCCGGGCGCTCGCGAGCCCGGACGTGAAGCGCCGTTCCGCTCCGACTTCCCCGCGGAGCTTGCCCGGCGGGCTTGCGTCCGGCGGCGGCCGACCGAACTTTTGAGCTGCGACGGTGGGACGGCAGCAGGGCAGCCGCGGGGGTTCGCAGGTGGACGGCGGCCGCACAGGGCGGCCGACGGTCGGTGGCGGGCGGGGTTCGCGGGGTCTTTGCGTGTTGCGCATCGGCGTGGTGACGGCGTTTCCCAGCGAGGACTGGCACTCTGCGCGGCTCATCGCCGCGGTGGGTGAGCAGGGCGCCAAGGCGGTGGTCATCGACCCGGCGACCTTCGCGCTCGGCCTCTCCGGCCACGGGCTCGACGTCACCAGCGGCGCCCGGAGCGTCCTCGACCTCGACGCCCTCCTGCTGGCGCGCGGGCTCAGCCCCCGCGGCGACGGGGATCTCCAGTTCGAGGCCTACCACCAGCTGGTGGCGCTCGGTCAGCCGCAGGTGAACTGCATCGGCGCGCTGCTCACCGCCCAGGACAAGCTCCGGGCGAGCTGCCTCTTCGCCCGCGCCGGCGTGCCCACCCCCGAGACGCGCATGGTGCAGACCGAGCCCGAGGCCCTCTCGGCGCTCGCCGACCTGCGCTGGGCGGTGGTCAAGCCGCGCTTCGGCTCGCTGGGCAACGGCATGGTGCGCCTGCGCGACGACACCCGGGGGCGAATGCGCATGCGCGAGCTCCTCGAGAAAGAGGGCGGGCTCTATCTGCAGCGCTTCATCTCCACGGGCGGAGAGGACTACCGGGTCTTCGTGGTGGCCGGCCGGCCGGTGGCGGCCGTGCGGCGACGCGCGCGGCGGCGCGAGTGGCGAACGAACCTCGCCCAGGGCGGCATGGCCGAGCCCCTCTCGCCGCCGGCCCAGCTGGCGCGGACGGCGGTGGCCGCGGCCAAGGCGGTGGGCCTCGCGTACACCGCGGTGGACGTGGTGGCCACCTCGCGCGGCTACTTCGTCCTGGAAGTGAACGGACACCCCAACTTCGAGATGGCCTGGGACAGCTGCCGCATCGACGTGGGCGAGCTCATCGCCGCGCACGTGCTGACGCGTGCGCGCGCGTGGCGCAAGGTCGCCCGCGGCCGCGAGCTGCGCCGACGCAGGGCCCCAACGTCCTTGGGAAGGGACAACCGAAGGAGCGGATGGGCCGCGGCCCCATTGGCGTAGGCCGCAACACGAACACGAGCTCCGGTCGGTGCGCGACCGGGCAGGACCAGGAGGAAGCCATGGCGGAGAACGAGAGCGGCGGCGGCGGCCACGAGGGTGGTGGCCCGAAGAAGAAGGGCGGCAACAAGGGCGCGATGACGGTGGCCGAGGCCGGCCGCAAGGGCGGCGAGACCGTGCGCGACGAGCGCGGCCGCGGCTTCTACGAGGAGATCGGCAAGAAGGGCGGCGAGACGGTGAAGGCCGAGCGCGGCCGCGGCTTCTACGAGGAGATCGGCAAGAAGGGCGGCCAGACCGTCAAGGCCGAGCGCGGCTCCTCCTTCTACGAAGAGATCGGCAAGAAGGGCGGCGAGGCGGTGAAGGCCGAGCGCGGCCCCGGCTTCTTCGAGGAGATCGGCAAGAAGGGCGGCCAGAAGGTGCGCGAGCTCATCGAAGAGGGCAAGCGCAACGCGCCGCCCAGCCCGGCGCGCGAAAGCGACGAAGAGAAGAAGTAGCCAGCTCTTGGAGAAGCGAGCGGTGCAGCGGTAGTGCGGTGGAGTGGCCGAGCGGTGGAACGACGCTCGCCCCTCCAACGCTCTACCGCTCGCCGTTTGGAGTGGTGTCCGCGGTGCTCCACCGCGGTCGCCCAACGCTCTACCGCTCCACCGCTCGCCGTTTGCCGCGCGCCTGCCCGCTCTTCAGTCGATCTCCGGCCTTGCCACTGGTCACAAGCGAACACCGTCTCCATGGTTGGTTCGCAACCCAACCGCTCGCTCACCGGGAGCGGGCCCGGAGCACCCCCTGCTGGCTCCGACCTCGTTGGCCGAGGCGCCCGGCGGGGTGGCCTCCGGCACCTGGCCAAGGAGGCCCGCGATGTCAGTCGACAAGGATGGAAAAGGCGCCATGACGGTGCAGGAAGCAGGGCGCAAGGGCGGCGAGGCCGTCCGCAGCGAGCGCGGCCACGAGTTCTACGAGGAGATCGGCAAGAAGGGCGGGCGCAAGGTCCGCGAGCTCATCGAGGCCGGCAAGCGGAACCACTGAGGCCCCTCGATGACTTCTGACGCGCACAAGCCGTACCAGCACCACGGCGAGCCGCACACGGCCGCCAGGTCGACGACGCCGCCGCCCAGCGCGCAGGCCCCGCCGAAAAGGACCACATCCACCGGCCCATCCAGGACCGGGAGCGCGAGGTGGAGCAGCGGCTGCACGGCGAGCTGACCGAGGAGGAGTAGCAGCACCCATGCGGGAGCGGAGGGTTTGTTCAAACTCCGCTAGAATCGCGGCACACCATGGCCGCGCCCATCCTCGAAATCGACAGCAACCACCCGCAGCCGCACCACATCAGCCGGGCCGTGGCCGTGCTCGAGGCGGATGGCGTCATCGCCTACCCGACCGACACGTACTACGGCCTCGGCTGCGACATCTTCAGCAAGAAGGCCATCGAGCGCGTGTACCAGCTCAAGGCGCGCGACCGGCGCAAGCCGCTCTCGTTCGTGTGCGCGGACCTGGCCGACATCACCCAGTACGCCAAGGTCTCCAACTTTGCGTACAAGGTGCTGCGTCGACTGACGCCCGGGCCGTACACCTTCGTGCTCGAGGCCACCAAGGTCGTGCCGGAGATCATGACCAGCAAGCAGAAGCAGGTCGCGATCCGCATTCCCGACTCGGCGATCACCCAGGCGCTGGTGCGTGGGCTGGGCCGGCCGCTCTTGTCGACGAGCGCGTCCGACGAGGACGGCCAGGTGCTCATCGACCCGCAGGACATCCGCGACCACCTCGGCCACGGGCTCGACCTCATCATCGACGGCGGCTACCAGCTCAATGAGCCCAGCACGGTGCTCTCGCTGGAGAACGACGAGGTCGTCGTGTTGCGCGAGGGCAAGGGCGATCCCACGCGGGCGTTCTAGGGCATGGCCGACGTCGACCCCAAGCTCCTGCCGCCCGAGGACGGCGACGCCCCCCTGCAGGAGCTCACGCGCGATCAGCTGAGCGCGTTCCTCTACAACGCCTTCGACGACGAGGAGCTGCTCGAGCTCTGTCGCAAGGCCAAGGTGCAGACCTCGGGCGGCTACCGGCTCGACACGCTCTCCGGCATCGAGCGCGCCGATTTGCTGGGCGACGAGATCCGCGCCGTGCCCAAGGCGCGCGCGGCGGTGGTCGAGCTCTTGCGCGAGATCTACGAGTACCCCGCGCTGGCCGCGGTGGTGCTGCCGGAGGTCGTCGCCGACGAGCTGGCGTCGATGGCCAGCGAGCCCGACTTCTCGGTGCGGCTCTTGTGGCGGCTCCTGGCCGATCCCACGCCGGGCATTCGCCAGCGCGGCCGCGCGGGGCTCGAGTACCTCGCCGACGCGCTCTTCGGAAAACATGAAGAATCCGCCCGAGCGCCCACCACGCCGATCGTCACGACGCCCACGCCGGGCGTCGTCGACACCGCGGACACGCGCGCGCTCAAGAAGGAAGCGCGTCGCGCGGGGCAGCTCGCCGAGCGCGCCCGCGAGAAGGCCGCGTCGCTCAAGGAGCAGCTCCGCGACGCGCGAGCGCTCCAGCAGCAGAGCGAGCGCGAGGCCGCGGCGCGTTCGAAGGAAGCCGCGAAGCTCCAGGCCGAGCTCGAGCGCACGAAGGACAAGCTCCAGAAGGCCCGCGAGAAGGGCAAGCACGACGACCTCGAGCGCCTGGAGAAGGAGCGCGCCGAGCTCGCGTCGCGCGTGGCCACGCTCGAGGAGAAGGTGCGGCACGCGGCCGAGGCCCGCGAGAAGCTCGAGGCCGAGCTCGAGGCGTCGGTGCGGCAGCTCGAGGAGCAGAAGAAGCGGCCCGAGCCCGCAGCGACCGTCGACGCCGACCAGCCTGAGGCCGTGCCCGCGAGCTGGCTCTTCCCGCGGTTCACGCGCGAGTTCTACGACTCGCTCGATCGCTGGGATCCGCGCATCCAGCGGGCGGCGTTCAAGCAGGCCATGCTGCTCGCGGAGAACCACCGGCACCCGTCGCTGCGCGCGATTCCGCTGGAGGGGCTGCCCGGCTACTACCGGGTGCGCATCGCCACCGACGTGCGGCTGATCTATCGCCGCAGCGCCAACGAGCGTGAGGTGGAGCTGCTCTCGCTCATCGATCGTGAAGATCTCGACAGGTACGTGCGCCAGGCGAAGACACGCTGAAGGTTGCAGCGAGCGCGACTCTGCCGACAGAATCCTGAGCAGCCAGTCATGTCCAAGCGGTCGAGCACGCGTGACGCCGTCCCGCGCGCTGGCCCCCAGTCGGGGTCGGCGCGGCAGTCGCCTTCGGACGACACCCATCCGGCCGTGGGGACTGCGGGCCAAACCACGGTCGATCGGCCGGCGCTGGTGGGTCCCGAGGCGCCGCAGCATCCCGCGACGACGCTGATGGCGCCGCTCGATCCCGAGCGCGAGGACGGGGCGACGTCGCCGTCGACGCACCTCCCCACGGGGATCTCCGGCGAGCTGCCGCTGCCCGACGAGACCGGCAAGGTGCCGCTGCCTTCGGACACGTCGGTGATGGCGCCGCTCGACCCGGAGCGAAAGGGCGACACCGCGCCCATCGCGCTGCCCAAGGCGGACGAGACCGGCAAGGTGCCGCTGCCCTCGGACACCTCGGTGATGGCGCCGCTGAAGCCCGACGTCCCCCCGCGGCGTTCGACGAAACAGGAGGTTCCGGCCGTCGCGCCCCGGCGGCCCAGCAGCCAGGCCATTCCGGCCGCGCGTCCGCCGGGCGAGTCTGGCACGCCGCGCCGCTCGACGAACCAGGCCGTGTCCGCGCCCAAGCCCGCCGACGCGCCGCCGCGCCGCTCGACGAATCAAGCGGTGCCGGCGGCGAAGATGCCCGAGGCGCCGCCGCGTCGGCCCACGAACCAGGCGGTGCCCGCGACCGAGCTGCGTCCGCCGGTGGCGGATGTGCCCACCACCGCGCCCATCGTCGAGCGGCCCCCGCGTCGCGAGGCGCCGCCCGCGCGACCGTCCATCGGCGGCGAGACCAGCCTGACCCTGCTCGAGGAGACGACCGACGAAGGTGCGCTGAAGCAGAAGCGCGAACACACCGCGCCCCTGCTCGCAGGTCCGGTTCCCAAGCGCGAGCGGCACGTGGAGCCCTCGATCCCCTGGCGCGCCTGGCTCGACGAGGCGCGCGAGCAGTGGGCGGCGCTCACGCCAGACTTGCAGGTGAAGATCCAGGTCGGCAGCGCGGCGCTGCTCTTCCTGCTGCTGTGCACGATTGGCCTGGTGGTGACGCGGAGCGTGACCCACGCGCGCCACGAGGCGAGCGGCACCAGCGACGACGACGACTCGCTGCTCAATGCGGGCCGGCTCGCGCTCGCCGACAAGCGCTTCTCCGACGCGGTGGGGCTCCTGGAGCAGGCCCACGAGGCACGGCCGAAGAGCGCGTCGGTGAAGTTCTACCTGAAGCAGGCGCAGACCGACGTGGCCGCGCAGTCGGCGCTTCAGGAAGCCAAGCGCGCGCGGGGGGAGCAGCGCTATCCCGACGCGCGCTCGGCGCTCGGGCGAATCCCCGAGGGCACTGACGTCGAGGCCGATCGCAAGCTGGCGGTCGTGGAGCTCGACGGCGAGGAGTCGAAGTACCTCTTCGATCGCGCCGAGGCGCAGCTCAAGGGCGGGCACCCGGGGGCGGCGCAGGCGTCGGTGGCGCGGCTCGCGGAGCTGCGGCCGGATCTCGCGTCCAAGCTGGACGGCGATGTGAAGACCGCGCTCGCCGCATCGGGCCAGCCGGCGCCCGGCACGACAGCGGTCGCCGGGGGGCACGCGGGCTCGCAGGAGGATCCGGAGCTCCGGAGCGCGCTCGCCGTCTTCGGTCGCGATCCGGCTGCGGGCGCCGATGCGCTGGCAGCCGTGGCGCATGGCTCGCATCCGAAGTCGGTGACGTCGCAGGCCGCGGATCTCGCCGCGCGCGCGCGCGAGTGCGCCACCGCGTATGACGCCACCGCGCACAACTCGGACCTCGCCGCGCTCGAGCGCGCCGACAAGGCCTGCGCGCCGGTGAATCCGAACGGCGGGTTGGTGGCCGACATCGAGCGGCGCCGGGTGGAGTCGGCGGAGGCCGAGGCGCACGCGGCCGAGACCCGCGAAGACCCGGGCCGCGCCGCGCGCGCGTACCGGAGCGTGCTGGCGGTGCGTCCGTCGGATCGGCACGCAGGTGACGCGCTCAAGTCGCTGCTCGCCAAAGCGCACGAGCTGTACATGCAGGGCTACGTGGCCGCCGAGCGCGATCCCGATGGTGCCGCGCACGCGCTGGAGATGTCGCTGCGCATCCTCGCGCCGGGCGACGCCGACTACGACAAGGCGCGCACCAAGCTCGCCGAGGTCAAAGGTCCCGGCCAGCGCTGATCACTGCGCTGGCTTCGCCACCTTGCGCAGATCGACCACCTCGAGCTGACTCACCTGGTGCACCGATCGCGACGGCTCCTGGTCGGTGAGCACCACGATTCGGAACGGGCCCATGTCGGGCGCGAGCGGCTTGCCGTCGACGGCCCAGACCAGCAGCGCGCGCGTGAGCCCCATGCCCTCCGCGAGCTCCGCGCAGCTGAACACCGCCTGGAAGCCATCGGGCGCGGTGGCGACGAGCGCCATCTTCCAACCCTTGCGCTTCTCGGCCTTGGGCACGTCCATGCCCATGGACCCGGGCTCGAACCCGAACGACGCGAGCACCTTGTCGAGCGGCACGCCGGTGACGGTGTGCTCCGCGCCGTGCTCCTTCCACTTCACGGTGGTCGGCCCGAGCTTCTCCAGCGCCGCCCGATCCACCGCGCCGGTGCGGGGCAGGGCGCCCACGATCTTCACCTGCGGTGCGGCGAGCAGCGTCAGCGCGGCGAGCAGCGAGAGCACGTGATCTCCGAGGTCGAGCAGCCCGACATCATCCCTGACGCGCCGTTCCAAGGCCACCGCGACCTCGTGGAGAAATGCCGCATTGGGCCGGGCCCATTCGCGGAGATTCTCCGCGCTTCACTGGGCGTGAACTCGGCAGAGCATTGAAAACTGGGCTCCCCGGCTGGGGCACGCCGGTTGCGACGTGGCGGGGCGGTCCCGACTTCCCGAGGGGACTCCACGCTTCACAACCGGAGGTTCACACATGAAGAAGTTCATCGTTGGCTCGCTCGTTGGCGCTTCGCTCACCTTCGCTGCCGTCGCGATCGCCGGCCCGGACAAGCACCCGAACCTGACCAAGGCGCACGAGGCGCTGACCCAGGCGGCGAACCACATCACCGCCGCGCAGAAGGCGAACGAGTACGACATGGGCGGCCACGCCGCGAAGGCCAAGGACCTCATCGACCAGGCCATCGCCGAGGTGAAGCAGGCCCGCGAGGCCGCCAACGAGAACAAGAAGTAGCTCTCGCTGAGCGCTGTGCCCACGCGCCGCGCCGGGCCTCGGCCTCGCGCGGTGCGTCTGTCTTTGCAACCAGTTCATGGACGGCCGACGCGGTTGAGGCAACATGGCTCCATGG
The DNA here is from genome assembly GCA_018266075.1 of Deltaproteobacteria bacterium. Classification (GTDB taxonomy): domain Bacteria; phylum Myxococcota; class Myxococcia; order Myxococcales; family SZAS-1; genus SZAS-1. The sequence continues at coordinate 95,168 of JAFEBB010000020.1, forward strand.
AGCCGCTGCTCGACGCCTTCCTGAGCTTTCTGCGCGTGGAGCGAAACCTCGCGGCCAACACGCTCGAGGCCTACGGCGCGGACCTCACCGAGTACCTGGGCTTCCTCTCGCGCGAGGGCGTGGTCGACGTGAGGGCGGTGACGCCGGGGCTCGTGGCCGAGCACCAGCGCGCGCTCGCCTCGCGCGGGCTCTCGGCGCGTTCGCAGGCGCGGCACCTCTCGGCGGTGCGGCAGTTCCACGCGTTCTTGAAGCGCGAGCAGCTCGCTTCCGACAACCCCACCGCGCTCGCCGAGACGCCCAAGCTCCCCCAGAAGCTGCCCAGCTATCTCACGCTCGAGGAGGTCGATCGGCTCCTCGAGGCCGCAGCGTCGGACCCGAGCCCGGAGGGCCTGCGAGACCGGGCGATGATCGAGCTCTTGTATGCGTCGGGGCTGCGCGTGTCGGAGCTCTGCGGCATGCCGCTCGACGCCGTGAACCTCGAAGCCGAGTTCCTCATCGCGCGCGGCAAGGGCAAGAAGGAGCGGTTGGTGCCCGTGGGGCGCTCGGCGCAGGCGGCGATCACCACGTACCTCGCGGGCCCGCGTGCGGCCATCTTGCATGGGCGCGAGAGCCGGCACCTCTTCGTGACCAACCGGGGCAGCGCCATCACCCGGCAGACCTTCTTCCTGCGGCTGCGAGGGCGGGCGAAGCAGGCGGGCATCGTGAAGGCGATCTCGCCGCACAAGCTGCGGCACTCGTTCGCGACGCACCTGCTCGCGCGCGGCGCCGACCTGCGCGTGGTGCAGGCGCTGCTTGGCCACGCGGACTTGTCGACGACGCAGATCTACACGCACGTGGAGCGCGCGCGGCTGCACCAGGTCGTGGGACGCTACCACCCCCGCGGACGCTGAGCGGCTATGCTTCGCCCGATGATCTCGCGGTGGCTCACCATCTCCTCGCTCGCGCTCGCGCTGGTGGCGTGCGGCGGCCACGACAGCGCGCCCATTCCGCAGTGCACGACGAACGCGGGCTGCGCGAACACGGCGGTGTGCCTGACCGGCCAGTGTGTGGATGCGCTGACCCAGCAGTACGCGCTGACCCTGAAGATCGCCGTGGCCCCGGCCGAGCCCGACGGAAGCCAGTGGGACACCGACGGCAGCGCGCCCGACGTGGAGGCCACGCTCGCTCCGACCTCGGGCTCGGCGAGCCCCCTCAGCTGGGGAGTCCAGGAGACGTTCAGCGCGAGCTGGCCTGCGGTGGTGACGCACTTCACCGGCGACGCGCTGGCGCTCACGGTTCAGGACTCGGATCCCTTCGGCGCCGATGCGATCTGCACCATCGACCTGCCGGACACCGTCTCGCTGCTGCACCAGGGCAGCCTGGTGTCGAACGCCACCTCGTGCCAGGTGACGTTGAGCCTGACGCCCGTGGCGCCGGTGCAGTGACTAGCGCTCCAGCTCGGCCTTGAGCCCGCCGGTGATGGCGTCGAACATCGGCACCAGATCGGGAATCGAGCGGCGGAAGAGCGGCAGCACCAGCCCGGTGAAGATCTCCTCCACGGCCACGCGCAGCTGGCCTTCTCCCGCGGGCTCGAGGGTGAACGTCCGCTGGCCGCGAAACAGCCCGAGCGGCATCCCGCCGGTCCACACCATGCGCTTGGGTGGTTCGAACGCGGTCACGGTCAGCGGCACCGGCTCGTACGGCAGGCTGTTCACGTAGACCTTCACCACACCGCCCGGCGAAATCGCACCCTCCACGCGGTCGACGGTCTTGTTCCACCGCGGCCAGCCGGCGCCGTCGGTGAGGAGCGCCCAGGCAGCCTCGGCCGGCGCGCGGATGGTCGCCTGGCTGCGGAATGAGAGGGCCATGCGGCGCAACCTAGTCCAATTCGGGTTGGGACCGATCGCGGGTCGTGGGCGTTCGGCCGCTCCGGCGTCCTCCAATTTGGCTTCTGCGAACGAGCCGCGAACCACGATCCACGAGCCACGGCTGCACCAGCAAACCGTCGGCTGGACGGCGGCCTGCACGGCTGGGCTTTTCAACCGGGGCCAATCCGTGCGAAGGTGCGCGCCTTTCTGCCCCTGACCGGGGCCCAAAACCCCTTGCGGGAGAGGCGAAGTGCAACCGCACCCGAGCGATCGCGGCGAGAAGCATGTCTGCTTGCGCTGCCAGACCAAGTTCTACGACCTGAAGCGCCCGCAAATCGTGTGTCCGCGCTGCGGCGCCGACCAGGCCGAAGCGGCCGCGCAGGCCAAGGCCGACGCAGCGAAGAAGAAGTCCTCGCGCGCCAAGGCGGCAGCCGCTCCGGCGCCTGCTCCGGAGCCCGTCAAGGCAGAGGGCGATGAAGACGAGGATGAGGAAATCGAGGACGTCGCCGACGACGACGTCGACGACGAAGACGAGTCCGAAGACATCGACGACGACGCCTAAACTGGAAATTTCGCGGGCCGCCGGTTAGATCCGGCGCTCCGAGGTGTGAATCATGGCTCGAGTGACCGTTGAAGACAGCGTTGAGGCGGTGGAAGGCAACCGCTTCGCCCTGGTGATGATGGCTGCCAAGCGCGTGCGCCAGCTGATGAGCGGCGCGGTTCCCCGCGTGCTGAACGAGAAGGACAAGGCGCCCGTGCTGAGCCTCCGCGAGATCGCCGAGGGCCACGTGCGTTTCGACCGCTCGCTCCGCGACGCCCTGGCGGGCAAGTTCGCCCCCAAGGAGCGGCCGTTCGTGCTCCGCCCCGCTCGCCGCGGCGACGAGCGCTAAGCCAAGCGTCGGCTTCTGAAACGCGAACGAGCGCGACCCTGCGAGGGGCCGCGCTCGTGGCGTTTGTGCGGGCTACGCCGTCAGGCCCGCGGGCGCTGTCGCCTCGCGCCTCAGCGTGAACTGGCCCTGGCGCCAGGCGCGCCACGTCGCGTGGGGCGTCGAGGGTTGGGCCGCGCACCACCGCAGGTGGGCGAGCAGGGCGATGTCCGGGTCTTCGGCCTGGGCACGGCTGAGCCGTAGATCGCCGCGCAGGGCCCGGGTCGCGGCGTCGAGCACGTCCTCGTGGTAGCCCTCGAAGACGCAGAGGTCGCGGAGCCAGGCGGCGTTCGGCGCGCGGCCGTCGATGATCGCCTGGGCCGCGTCGCGCAGCGCCTCCAGCTTCCCGGGGCACACCGCCAGCAGCTCCATGTCGTACGCGAGCTGGGCCGGCTGGTGGTTCGCGCCGAGCACGTGCCGGATGGTGCGCTCCGGCGAGCTGGCCAGCCCGGAGAAGTCGAGCGGCGCCACCGCTCGCTCCCAGAGCAAGAACGGCAGCCGCAGGCCGCGGTACTGGAGAAGGCGCGCGCGCCAGGTGTCGCGCACGGGGGCGGCGTTCGTCCCCACGGTGTCCATCCGGAAGAGCACCCGGTGCCACATCGCGAGGACGCCCAGGAAGATCTGCCACAGGTTCGGCCGCGGCTCGCTGGGCCGTGCGGACGCGCGCAGGCGCAGGCCTCGTTGCACCCGCTCCGGCTGCCAGAGCACGAGATAGGACCAGAGCGGAGCCACGTCGTCCGGGTGCAGGCCCCGGTGCGCGGCCACGGCGAGGGCGACCAGGGCGATGGTCGTCGTCCCGTCGAGCACGAAGATGCCTTCGAACGCGGGCAGGTGCAGCGAGAGCCCGAGCTGCAGCGAATAGAAGGCCGAGAACGCCTTCAAGAACGCGAGCGCGGGGAGCGCGGGGTAGTAGCGCTCCAGGTCGATGAGGATCAGCAGGCACAGAAAGCCCAGGGTCATCACGTTTCCCACGGCGAGCATGTGCCAGAGCTCGCCACCGGGGCCCGGCGGCAGGTGGCCGCCGCCCAGCAGGACGTTGATGCGGTCGAGCGTGCCCAGCGCGAGCTGGGGCGCCACGATGTACGAGGCCGCGGGCATGATGAAGTTGGCGGCGAGCAGCACGTAGCCCACCTGGAACACGCGGTAGGCGAGGGGTCGGCGGTTCATGCGTTCCTCCCGGCCGCGGACGCGGCTCGGAGCTGGTGAAGGGTGGCCTCGTCGTGGGCCTTGAGGGTCTCGGCGAGCGGGCCCAACAGGGCCGGATCGGGCCGCGCCAGCCACTGCAGGAGCAGGTTGAAGCTGAGCAGGTTGTCGCGCGGGCTCCGGTACATCGCCTCCTGCAGCTTCGGCAGCCGCAGCAGGATCCCCGCGATGGGGTTCATGCAGAGCGAGAGCACCGCGCTGCCCGTGCCCTCGGCCACGCGCGCGAGGATCTCGAGATCGGCCTCGGCCAGCTCGTGCGGGGGCGCGCCGCGCTCGACCGCGTCGCCGAACGCGACCACCGCTTCGCGCACCCGCTCGGTGGTGCCGGGCTCGACGTGCTGACACAGCTTCTCGAGGACCGCCTGCGCCAGGTGCCGCCGCACCAGCAGCAGATCGGCGATGACCGCCTCGCGCTCGGTGGCCTTGCGGCAGAGCTCCAAGAGCTGGCTGATGAGCCCCGGCCCGCCCTCGCGCAAGAAGGCGCGCACCTGGTAGCCCGAGCCCTGGCGCACCGAGAGCAGGCCGCTGGCCGTGAGCCGGGCCAGCGCCCCGCGCACCGTGACGCGGTTCACGCCGAAGTCTTCCGCGAGCTTCCGCTCGGGCGGCAGGCGCGTGCCCACCGGGAAACGGCCCTTGAGGATGGCCTCGCTCAAGGCGTGCTGGCAGCGGTCGACGGCGGTGTCGGGCGCAGAGGCAGTGTTCATGCGCCAATTGGTACGACCAATTCGGGCGGTCCGTCAAGGCGCGCCGAAGGATGCCATCACTCGAATTGGCTGAATTGGTCGTACCAATACAGAAAGAATCAGGGGATACACCACCACGGGCCCTTCTTGGGGCTCAGGTGGTGCGACCAGTCGGTCTGCTGGCTATCGGCGGCGGCGAACCAGCGCCAGCCCGAGCGCCAGGATGCCCGCGGCAAAGCCCACGCCCTGCGCGCTCGAGCAGCCGCCCGAGGGCTGCTTCTGCGACACCGGCCGGCAGACGTGGCTCTGGCAGGTGAACTGCTCGGGGCAGTCGTCGGCGATGTTGCAATGGCTGGGGATGCCGAAGTTGTCCTGCGACTCGCCCTCGTCGCCCTGGGGATTGCCCTCGGTGCCGGTGGTGCTGCCGCCTGTCGACGTCGCCGTGGCGGTCGCGCTGGTGCTGCCCGAGGTGGCGCCGCTTCCCGAAGCCGTGCCCGTGGTGGAGCCGGCCGACGACGTGGACGTCGCGGTGGACGACGCCGAGCTCGTGGAGGTCGCGGTGGCGGTGCTGCTCCCACTGTCCGAGCCGGAGCTGCTGGCGCTCGCGGTGCTGCCCGAGCCGGAGCCGCTGGAGCTGCCGCTGTCGGAGCCCGAGCCCGAGCCGCTGGCGCTCGATGACGAGCCCGAGTCCGAGCCGCTCGACGAGCCCGAGTCGGAGCTGCTGCTGGTGGGGCTGACCGCGAGGGCGGCGCGGGCCACGTCCTTCGTGGGGAGGCGCGCCGGCGCGGTGTGGAGGAGGGCGAGGGGGAGCCAGAGCATGGGCAAACTCTAAACCCGAACCGGCGCTCTGGGTTAGTTCGCTCGCAGGAGCTCGTTCGGGTCCTGCGGCGGCGCCGACGAGGCGCTCGCGGCAACGGACGGCAGCGCGCGCCGGAACAGGTCGCTCGAGAGCACGCCGTCGGGATCGAGCCGCTGCTTGAGCGCGCCGAACTGCGCCAGCTTTTCTGCGCCGTAGCTCGCGGCCACGTCCTCGCCGCGCAGGACGGCGTCCTTGGCGAAGTAGAACTTGCCGCCCGCGGCGATGACCCGCGCGTGGATGGCGTGCGCCAGCTTCCAGATGCGCTCGCGGTTCTTCGCGGTCACCCGGTAGTCCATGGCCAGCGACCAGCCGTCGAGCGCGTGGGTCATCAGGAACTCGTCGGGGCGATGCCGCTTCATCACCGCGAGGTACGTCGGCTCGCCGTGCTCCTGGGCCATCTTGAGCACGTCGGCGAAGCAGGCGCGCGCGGTGGCGTGCGGCACGAAGATCTGCACCTGGATGAGGCCCTCGGGCCCGTACGCGAGCCGCCAGTTGGGCACGTAGTCCAGCAGGAACGCGAAGGCCACGTGCGACTGGAGGTACGGCGTGTGCGGCTTCAACGCCGACGCCCAGTACTTGGCGGCGCACACCACGCGCCAGCCCAGGTTGTTGGTCCAGGGCTTCATCAAGTGCCAGAGCTTGTCCTTGGGGAAGCCGAAGATTTTCGGCGGCAGGCCCTGGTTCTCGACGTGGAGCGAGTGAACCGGATCCGGATCCTCGCCCTCGTGGAGGTAGTTGGCCTGGTGGATCTCGCCGCGGCCGAGGCTCTTGCCACCCGCGAAGCCGTCGACCCAGCCCACGAGGTAGTCGGAGTGGGGCAGCCGCTCCTCGAAGGCATCGAACATGCCTTCCATGTTTGGCGCGGTGAGTGGATGGACGCGCAGCTTGCCGCTGTAGACCTTCTTCAGCTTGAGCTTCACCCGGGTGATGGCCCCGAGCATCCCCACGCCGCCGACGGCCGCGCGGAAGACGTCGGCGTTCTCGGTGCGCGAGCAGCGGAGCTTCTCGCCGCGCGGGGTGAGCAGATCGATCTCCTGCACGTGCTCGCCGAACGGCCCCACGGCGAAGTTGTTCTTCCCGTGGATGTTCATCGACACGCAGCCGGCCATGGTCGGGAACATCGTCCCTGGCACCACTGCGGGCCAGTAGCCGTCCTCGATCGTGCGGCGCCAGAGGCCCTGAATGGTGAGCCCGCCGCGCGCCTCGGCGACGCCCGACTGCGGATCCCAGTTGAGCATCCCGTCGAGGCCGCGCATGTCGACCACGAGGCCCTGGGAGTTGAAGGCCGCGTCGCCATAGCTGCGGCCCGAGCCGCGGAACGCGATCGACAGCCCCTCGCTCTTCGCGAGCCGGAAGAGCTCCGCCAGCTCCTCCTCCGACCGGGGCGCCACGGTGCGGCAGGCAGCGCGCATGGCGCGGCCGAAGCCATCGTGCACCCGCCAGGCGGCGGTGGCGCGGAGCGAGCGGTCGGGGACGCGCTTCATCAGAAGTTCAGCCTACGGAAAATGAACGAGGGGATCGAGCGGACCACCATGGCCACCAGGCTCCACCGCCAGGGCACGAAGCCCTGGGCCCCCGAGCCGCGGCGGGCGAGGGCGAGCGAGGTCTGCGCCGCCTGCTCGGGCTTGATGAGCCAGAACAAGCCGGGCACGCCGGCGGTCATGGCCGTGTCCACGAAACCCGGCTTGATGGTCACGACATTCACGCCGTAGCGCGCGAGCCGGTTGCGCATCGACTCGAGGTAGGTGCTGAACGCCGCCTTGCTCGTGCAGTAGCCGGGGTTGCCGCGGCGCCCACGCTCGCCCGCAATGGAGCTGATGCCCACGATGGTGCCGCCGTGCTGGGCCTCGAACCTGGCGGCGGCCGGGTTGATCCAGGCCATGGCGCCGAGGAGGTTGACCTCGATCATCTGGCGGTCTTTGGCGAAGGCGTACTCGCTCTCGTCGATCTTGGGCATCACGCCGGCCGCATAGACGATGGCGTCGAGGCCGCCGAGCTCGGCGACGATCTTGTCGAAGAGCTCGGGCACCTCGTCGAAGTGGGTGACGTCGTGGACGTGGACGAAGGCCTTGCCCTTGCCCGCCTTCTCGATGTCGGCTGCGACGCGGTCGAGGTCTTCCTTGCGCCGGGCGAGCAGAGCCACGCTCGCTCCCTCGGCACACAGGCGCTTGGCCACCGCCTCGCCGATCCCGCTCGACGCCCCCACCACAATCGCCTTCTGAAGCTGGATCATTTCGAGGTTTCCCGGAGGGCGCCGCACCCTAATCGGCCTGGGTTGGCGGGGCAACGTTGGCGAAGGCGGCGCACAGGGGCTCGAAAGCAGAAAGGGAGCGAGCGGCCGTCGCGCGAGGCGCGCCGGCAGGGCCGGGGTACACGGCTTTCCCTGAGACGCTGGGCAGATGCGGCTTGCTTGGGGAACGGTGACGGTGATCGGTGTGCGGTGATCGGGCCCGATCACCGAGCGCCGATCACCTGTACGTTTCCCAAGTCCGCGCGTTCCCCGGGCCAAGGCGGAAAACTTCGCACCCCCAAGACCTGGCTACCCGCACTCCCAGATGGTTGACCGCTGAAAATGCAACCTGTTAGAACCCAACCCCCTTTTGGATGAGGTCCGCGTTTGTCCATGCGCCTCCGGTTCTTCTTCGCGCTGACCCTGGTCGTCCTGGCGGGCTGCTCCGGCAACGGCGGCTCCACCACCGGCTCCACCGGTTTTGATGCCGGCTCCGTCCCAGGCCGCAGCTGCAACGTCGACGCCGAGTGCGGCGGCCTGCGCTGCGACCCCGTGCGCCGCCAGTGCATCTGCCTCTCCGACAATGACTGCGCGCTCCCCGACGGCGGCCAGCAGTTCTGCAACAACTTCACCGGCCTCTGCGTGGCCTCGGTGCCCGGCTGCACCTCCGACGCCGACTGCCCCGCGCTCACCGACGGCACCGCCCAGTTCTGCAACCCAGAGACGCGCGCCTGCCAGAGCCTCCGCGGCTTCTGCGAGCAGTGCAACACCGACCAGGAGTGCGGCACCAACAACCATTGCCTTGCGGACTCCAGCCTCGGCGCCTCGTTCTGCACCAAGGCCTGCGGCCAGCAGACGGACTGCCCCAACGGCACCACCTGCACCGCCCTCGACGCCAACGACAGCCAGTGCCTGCCCAACCCCGGCAGCAACTGCAAGACCTTCACCGGCTGCGTGCCCGACTCGCTCGCCAGCTGCAACTCCAACACGGACTGCGCCGACGCCGCCGACGACCAGGTCTGCGACTCGGGCTCGGGCCTGTGCCGCGCGCGCGTGCAGATCTGCCCGCTGGGCACCGTCTGCGACCCGAGCGTGAAGGTCTGCGTGAACAGCTGCAGCGTGGACCGCGACTGCGCCAGCGACGGCTCGCTCGCGTGCGTGAACCACATCTGCGTGCCGCTCTCGAGCTGCCAGAGCGACACCGACTGCCCCACCGACAAGGTCTGCAACGTCCCGCCGGGCACGAGCAGCGGCACCTGCGTGCCCTTCTGCCACGCGGACACGGACTGCGCGGTGGGCGAGGTCTGCCAGCCGGTCATCGAGGCCGACGGCTCGTCGCGCCAGGCTTGCCTCTCGGGCTGCCTGGACAACTCGGGCTGCCCGGCCAACGCCATCTGCGAGGACCAGAACGGCGCGCCCTTCGTGCCCAGCGGCACCGCGCTCGGCCAGTGCCTCTCCACGTACAACGGCGGCGCGGCCTGCCAGACCACCAACGCGTGCACCAGCTGCCAGGTCTGCACCAACAACACCTGCGCCAGCGCCACGGCCCAGGGCTACTGTCACACCTGCAATCCCTCGGCTGGCGGCTCCGACTGCCAGACCGCCACCGGCCTGGCCAACTCGGTGTGCCTCTCCCTCGGCGGCCGGGATGCGTCGGGCAACATCATCGCCTCCGGGCCGTACGCGTGCGGCGTGCCCTGCGGCACCTCGAACGCCAGCTCGCCCGACTGCCCCAAGGGCTTCGTCTGCGACGCAGTGACCGACGCCAACGGCATCCCGGCCTACAACTGCGTGCCCTCGGACTTCGACTGCGGCCTCGCCACGGGAAGCACCGCCAAATGCCAGTGAAGACCTGCGGAGCCCTCGTGCTCGCGCTCCTGGTGGGCTGCTCGGGCTCGAGCGGCGGCACCGACGGCGGCGGCAACATCGACGCGGGCGGCAACACCGATGCGGGCCACGCGTGCCGCAGTCTAGACGCTGGCTGCGCGACGCAAGCCGACTGCGGCGAGACCAGCGACAGCCTGCACGTCTACACCTGCGGAGCCACGGGCCGATGCGAGCGCCAGGCCAGCTTCAACGCGAGCTGTTTCGCAGACGTGGCGCAAATCCAGATCCAGGTGACCACTGGGCCAGGCTTTAATCAGGGGGCGATCAAGTCATTCGAGATTCGCACCTTCTATCCAAACCGAGTCGACGGTTCGCCTTTGGCTTGCAACGACGTGCAGGTCTCGCCCGACTTCCCCGACGGCGGCTCGCCCCTCGATGTGGACGGCACCCTGAACGTGGAGGAGATCTTCAACTCGACCGCCACGAGCTGCGGCGGTGGAACCTGTACCTACCTGACCAACACGTCGGCGGTACCCGGCAGCACGCCCGTGGTGCTGGTGCAGGCCTACTCGGGCCCGCACGATTCCAGTGGCCAGCACGCGACGGGCATCCAGCTCGGCGTGGGCTGCAGCACCGCGACGATCACCGAGCAGGCCACGCCGCTGCAGACGATCGACGTCACCGTCAACCCGGACTGAGCGTGAACACGTATTGTGGACCCTTCGTTCTCGAGGGGATCTGCGATGCGCACGCTCGCCATCTTTGTTCTCGCACTCGCTGTGGCCGGCTGCTCGTCGGGCGGAAGCGCGTCGAGCGGCGCCAGCAGCGGCACGACGTCGAACGGCGCGTCCGGAACCAGCGGCAACGGTGGCACGTCCGGCAGCGGCGCGACGAGCTCGACCTCCACGTCGACGAGCTCGAGCAGCTCGACCGGTTCGAGTGGCACCAGCGGCGCCATCGGCGTGACCCTCACCTCGCCGGATGCCGGCGGCTGCTACGACATCCACGTCTCGCCGGTGATCAACCTCACCGCCACGGGCTTCACGTTCACCAACGGCGGCTGCCCGAACGGCGGGCCCTGCGGACTCGCGTTGCTCAAGCTCACGGGCCCGACCGGGAGCTGCGACGCCAACGGCACGACGCCCAACTCGGGCATGGGCACGCCGCCCGTGCAGCTCAACGAGAACTTCTGTCCGCCCGTTGCGGGGCCGAACGGGCCGCGCGCGCCATCGGGCGCGTACACCGTCGCGGTCTACCTGCTCGATGAGAGCGGCCAACAAGGTGTGCTGCTCACCGCGCCGGATGGCGGACCCTTCGCAACCGAGTCGTTCACCCAGAGCTACGGCGAGGGCTTCCAGTGCGGCGCCGATCCCGAGGTGGTGCTCACCCGGCCGATCTCGCGCCGCCTGGATGGTCTGGCGATCCAGGGCAACCAGATCCTCATCGCCGAGAACGCGGGCGGCAATGGCGCGCTGGTGACGATCCCGGAGGCCATCCAAGCGGCCGATGCCGGCGTGCAGGTGCTCTTCGCGTTGACCGACGGCGGCAGCTTCTGGCCCACTGACGTGGCCAGCGACGGCACCCACGCGTTCGCCGACGAGAACAACGGCGGCGACGACGTCTGGTCGGTGCCCATCGGCGGCGGTTCGGCGACGAACCAGGGCCAGGGCAACGCGCTCGCCAGCGGTCCGTTGGGCACCTACTGGAACGGCATCGGCGGCTTGTGGTTCGCGCCCACGGGCCAGGCGGGCGCACTGTGGGCGTCGGGCGGCGGCGTGGGTGCCATCGCCGCGGATGACACGGGCGTCTACGTCATTGGCAACACGGGCATCGAGGTCGTGCCCCTCGGCGGCGGCGCGTCGCAGACGCTGGTCGCGAGCATCAACGGCGAGAACCCGGTGGGCATCGCCGTGGACGCGCAGAACGTGTACTGGACCGCGAATGCCCAGCTCGGCGGCGCGCAGAGCAAGATCCGCAGCGCGCCCAAGTCCGGCGGCGACGGCGGCTCGCAGATCGTCGTGGACAACCTGGTGCTGCCCGCGGCGCTCATCGCCGACTCGAGCGGCCCGGGCGGGACGGCGCTCTACTTCGCGTCGAACCAGGTTTCGATCAGCCGCTTCACCACCGACGACGGCGGGCTGCAGCAGCTGCCCTACAGCTACACAGGCCACACCGGCTCGGCGCAGCACTGGTTCGCGGTCGACGGCCCGTACCTCTACTGGACCGACGACTCGCACGTGTTCCGCGTGCTCAAGTAGCCCGTCGGCTGCAGGTTCCGTCGGTGCACAGGCCGTCGGTGCGCTGGCCACGCACGCGCGTGGCGATGGTCTCGACGAGCCCCATCGTCCAGCACATGGGACAGCCGCGCAGCGCGACCATCCCCAGCGCCACCAGCCCGAGCGCGGCCGCCGGGTGCGCTTCGAAGAGGACGGACGCGCCGGCCAGCGAGCCCAGACCCACGGCGCCTCGAGCCAGGTGCTCGACGATCGTCTTGCTCGCGAACATCAGTGCGTCCCCATGGCGACGCCGCGCTCGCGCAGCGCCTCGCGGAGCTGCGTCCGCGCGCGATGCAACCGGGTCTTCATCGCGGCCGGCTCGAGGCCCAGGGCGCGCGACGTCTCATCGCCCGAGAGGCCTTCGAGATCGCGCAGCACGAGCACCTCGCGGTACGGCCGCTCGAGCCCGGCGATTGCTGCGTGGACGGCGCGAATCAGCTCCCACCGCTCCATCGCGGCTTGCGGATCGAGCGCCTCGCTCGGCGCATCGAGCGAATCGGCGGCGTCGAGGCGCTCGCCCAGCGTCTTCCGCTCGCGGATGAAGGGTCGCAGCATGCGCAGACACGCATTCCGCACGGTGGTCATCAGCCAGGAGAGCGCGCCTGGATCGCGCATCACCTCCGGCCGACGCGAGAGCTTGACGAATGCTTCCTGCACGGCGTCGTCGGCGTCGAAGCCGTCGCGGCAGACGCGCAGCCCGAAGCGGTACACGCGATCGTGGTAGGTCCGCACCAGCGTGGCCAGCGCCTCGTCGTTGCCGGCTGCGGCGGCGCGAAGCAGGCCGTCGTGGCTCTCGCTCATTGGGCCGCCTCGACGGGACACGTGGACCTGCCCATGAGCCGGTAGCCCAGGCAGCTGCCGGCCAGCGCGCTCAGGAACAGGTAACAGCCCAGCGCCCCGAAGATGCCCGCGACCGCCAGCGGCATCGGTGCCAGAACGGCGCAGGTGGACAGAGCCAGCGCGCCGACGACTCGAAAGATACGGTCCACGTTTCCGACGTTTCGCTTCATGGTGTGTCTCCTCTCGCCCGGAGAAGCCACGAAGCGGCGAAAGGATTCAGCTCCCGCAGATGCTGCTGCACGACGACATCGGATCGCCGTTAGGCCTGGCAGAGCGCATAGCTTGTTGGGTTGGAGGGTAGGGCGGACAAGCGCGGTTCGGACCTCCGGAAGGGATGGTCATGCAAATCCGTCCAATCCTGCCCGCGCATCCTCGCAGGTGCCACGCTCCTCAAAGCCCACGCGCGAGCAGAACTTGGGTGCTTGGCAATGTAGCGCTTCCGATTTCTGAGACACGTAGTTGATAGCACTCAAGCTGCTTTCTTCACATCTTCGAACTTCTGCCGTGCTCGTTGTGGACTGAGAAATCCGTGTCGCTCGATGAGCCAGGCCCGGTTGTAGCGGTCCGCCCATTCGAGCAGCGCGAGGCGGAGTTCTTCGAGGTTCTGGAAGTGGTGGACCCAGAGCAGTTGCTCCTTGAGTGTCCGGATGATGCGTTCGGCGCAGCCGTTGCCCTCGGGTGCTCGCACAAAGGCTGGGCTGGACTCGATGCCCAGGAACACGAGCTCGTCCTGGAAGGCGTCGCTCGTGTACTGCGGACCGTTGTCATGGCGCACGGTGAGGCCCAGGGCGATGAGCGCGCCGATGGCTCCGAAGCGAGCCCGGATGCCTTGCCGGAGCGGCTCCAGGGCCTCGTAGCGCGTTCCTGGCTTGGCCACGTGGATGCCCACGCACTCCGCCGTGCAGTGGTCCACCGCGATGAAGACCGTGACCTGTCCGTCCTCCACGGTGCTGGTGGTCGTCGCGTCGGTGCCCCACATCTCGTTCGGCTTCTCGGTCA
>JAFEBB010000021.1 GCA_018266075.1 Deltaproteobacteria bacterium
GAGCGCCGTGGAAGCCGCCTGCGGGAGCGCCGTGGAAGCCGCCTGCGGGAGCGCCATGGTAGCCGCCGGAGGCGCCGGCGCCGTGGTACGCGTTCATGGGCATCCCGCCGCCGTGCGCCGGGGCCGCGCCGTGCGAGACGGGCGCCGCGCCGTGGTAGCCGCCGTTGTAGCCGCCGCGGTAGCCGTTGTTGCCGCGGTAACCGAATCCGCCGCCGTGCGCGCCGTGGTAGCCACCGCCGTGGGTGCCGTAGTAGCCGCCGTGGTACGCGTAGCCCGGGCGATAACCGCCCCAGTGGCCGCCGTGGTAGCCGTAGCCCCACCCGGCGTACGAGTGCCAGTAGCCCCAGGGACGCGTCACGTACCAGGGGTTCGCGTACCAGGCGAAGTGGTTGTAGCCCCAGTAGCCCCAGTACGGTTGCGGACCCCAGCCGAAGACCCAGGGCGCGATCACCCAGTTCCAGCCGAGGTCGGCGGCGTAGACGTACTCGTACGGATCACCGGAGTCGGGCACGTAGGTGTACTGCTGGCCGTAGGGGATCCAGACCCAGCCGTATTGCGAGGTGTAGACCCACTGGCCCGAAGCCGGCGGCTGAGCCTGAGCTGGCGCGGTCTCTTGGCCGGCGCCCTCAGGCGGTGCGGGGTTTCCCGGAGGAGGCGTCGGGGCCGCCGCGGGCGCCGCCTGCGCGGGCTGCGCGGGCGCTTCGGATTCACCTTCGTCGTTCTCGTCCTGCGCCTGCGCGATGCCTGTCGTTGCCAGCAAGCCCGCCAACGCCAAACCCACTGAGATCGTGGTCTTCATGAGACCTCCACTGCCTATATGCACGATAGACGGCGCAGCCGGGCGTCGCATTCATTTGAGCTCGGCCGCGCAGCCGAGCGCCCGCCTGGCCGCCAGGTGCCCGAGAAGGTCCGGAATTCAAGGCCTTGGGCGCTGGGTCCTCCGCGGGGCGATCGTGCACGCCCTAAGAATGACGACGGCAGATCGCCCAAGCTGCGTCACCAGAAGCGGACCTGCACCGCCGCGTAGGGGGCGATGGCCCGATCGCTCGGCAGCTCGGGTCGCTCGCGTGGCGCCCAGGACTGCGCCACCGACACCCGCTGGACCCTCAACGTCCGCGGCCTCGGCGAACGCCACACCGCGCGAGCGAAGTGCGCGGCCGGCGGCGCGCATTGCAGGGCCACGTCGCCGTCGAGCGGCGCGCCCAGCTCCGGACACGGCGTCGGCTGAGCGATCTCGCCGTCGAGGTGCAACCGCTCCTCGAGCGCCCGTCGCTGGGGCGAGACCTGCGGACCGGAGAGATTCACCTGCGGCGCGGCCGCGAGGGCCAAGGCGAGGGGTAGAGCGAGCATGGCGCGCTCCTTTCGAGACACCCTGACCATAACGCCGCCGATCTCGCGCGGGATCACGCAGCGCGGCGAAGTGTCCACTCGCGTGGTCCAAAATGATCCACCGGACCGCCTCGGGCAAAACGATCCAGGCGAGCTGCTCCGGCTCGGCTAGATTGCGCCGCCGTGGAGCTCGCGGCGTTCACCGTGGTGATGCTCGGCCTGGCGGGCTTCTTCGCCGGTGGCCTGGGCGCGCTGGTGGGTATTGGCGGCGGCGTGGTGCTCGTGCCCGTGCTGGTGCTCGGCTTCGGCGCGGACATCCGCCTCGCGGTCGCGACGTCGCTGGTCTCCGTGGTCGCCACGTCGACCGCAGCGGGCAGCGTGTACGTGGGCAAGGGCCTGGCGAACATGCGCCTGGGCATGACCTTGGAGATCTTCACCACCCTCGGCGGGATCACCGGCGGCCTCCTGGCCGCGCACGTGCCGCCGAGCGTCCTCGCCGGGCTGTTCGCGGCGATGATGCTCCTCACCTCCGGGCTCATGCTCCGCGGCCGCGACGAGCGCCGTGCGAGCGCGCCCCAAGCCACGCCGGCCAAGGACATCTCCAACGGCCACGAAGAGGTGGGAACGCTCGCCGGCAGCTACCGCGACGAGCACCTCGGCGAGGTCATCCACTACCGCGCGGTGCGCGTGGGGCTCGGCGGCGCAGTGTCGTTCGTGGCGGGCATCGTCTCCGGGATGCTCGGCGTGGGCGGGGGCTTCATCAAGGTGCCGGCGATGCACCTGGGCATGCGCGTGCCCATCAAGGTGGCGGCGGCGACGTCGAACTTCATGATCGGCGTGACCGCGGTCTCCAGCCTCTTCGTCTACTTCTCGCGCGGCATGGTGCAGCCGTACGTCGCCGCGCCCGTGGCGCTGGGCGTGACCGCAGGCGCGCTCGCGGGGACGGGCCTCGCCAAGCGCGTTTCGTCGCGACGGCTGCAGCAGGTGCTGAGCGGGGTGCTGGTGCTGGTGGCCGTGCAGATGCTGCTCAAGGCGCTGGGGGTGCAGCTTGGCCGTTGAGCAACCTCGCGAAGCCCCGCGCCGCGACAGCCTGGACGTGCAGCGCCTGCTGCAGTCCGGCCTCGTGCTCGCGTGCCTGTTGATGCTCGCGGGGCTCGGGGCGCAGCTCGCGAGCGGCGGTCGGCGCTCGCAGCCGGTGCGCCTCGACGACATCTTCCACGCGCCGCTCGGACTCGGCGAGCGCTTGATGGCACTCGGCGTGCTCGTGCTCGCGATGACGCCCGCGCTCCGCGTGCTGATGCTGGTGGTGCTCTGGGCCCGCGAGCGCGACTCGAAGTACGTCGGCGTGGCGCTCACCGTGGTGGCCACGCTGGGTCTGGCGCTGGCGCTCGGCGGCGGCTGACGAATCGAACACGCGTGTGACAGCGCGTTTTCGGTTTTCTCCTTCACGAAACTGCGCGCCACAAACCCGGACAATGCGGGGCTGCCTTGGAGGCCGCGCATGATCCGGGCCCTGACGTCGATCGCGCTCCTGTTGCCGCTGCTGCCCGCGCGCGCGCTCGCGGCCGACGCGTGGAGCAAGCCGAGCTTCGGCGCGCCCTTCGGCATCAACGCGCACGACGAGCTCTGGAACGGGCCCAACGACGAGAGCCAGGAGGTCGCGGATCTGGGCCTGGACTGGGTCCGCGTGGATTTTGGCTGGGACATGATCGAGCCAGCGCAAGGCCAGTTCGACTGGACCGTGACCGACGGCGTGGTGGCCACCGCGAACGCGCTCGGCGTGAACGTGTACGCCACGCTGAGCTCCACGCCGCAGTGGGCCACCGACGGCGTCGCGCAGTCCGGTGTGCCGCGCGATCCGAACGACTGGGACGCCTTCGTGTACGCGGTGGTGTCGCGCTACGCGGGCTCCATCAAGTACTGGGGCATGTGGAACGAGCCGAACGTGACCCAGTTCT
Organism: Deltaproteobacteria bacterium; assembly: GCA_018266075.1. GTDB lineage: Bacteria > Myxococcota > Myxococcia > Myxococcales > SZAS-1 > SZAS-1. Next base: position 3,288 of record JAFEBB010000021.1, read on the forward strand.
GGAGCGGCACGCGGCAGCAGTACATCCAGACCATCGTGATGGTGGGCCACGACGCCGCCAAGCGCGCCGACCCGGGCTGCTTCATCGTCGGGCCCGAGCTCGCGCACCTCAAGAGCGCCGACTGGAGCGGCTGGCTGAACGACACGCTCACCCAAGCTGGACAGGACATCGACGTCATCAGCCAGCACGACTACAACGGCGACGCCTCGAGCATGCTCAACGATCTCGACGGGCCGCAGTGGCCGTGGGACCCGCCGAACGTGCACGACGTGATCGCCGGCGCGAACGCGAGCGACAAGCCGTTCTGGCTCACGGAGTGCGGGCTGACGTCGAACGGCTCGAACAGCGAGTCCACGCAGGATGCGTACTACCAGGGCGCCCTCGCGGGCATGCTCTCGCGGCCGTGGTGGAACAAGGTCTTCTTCTACGAGCTCGAGGACGCGCCCAACACCCCCGACGCGTGGGGCGTCGCGCGCGGCGACCACAGCCACAAGCCGTCGTTCGCGAGCTACCAGGCGTTCATCGCCTCGCACCAACCGGTGCCCGGCGCGCCCGCGCTCATCACCGGCGTCACGGGCGAGCCGATCTCGTTCGATGGCAGCGCCTCGAGCGAGGCCGCGGGCACCATTGCCAGCTACAGCTGGGACTTCGACGAGTCGGACGGCGTGGGCGTCGACGCCACCGGCGCGACCGTCTCGTGGACGTACGCGAGCGCGGGCAGCTACACGGCCGTCTTCACCGTCACCGATTCGTACGGCTATTCGGTCTTCGAGCGCATCGACGTCGAGGTCAGCGATCCGTCGACGAGCAGCACCACGACGAGCACCGGCACCAGCACGACATCGGCTTCATCGACGACCTCCACTTCGTCCTCGACGACGTCGACCGCCACGAGCACGACGGGCACGACCAGCACCTCGACCACCACATCGACGTCGACTTCGACCAGCTCCGCCACGGGCACGACCGGCATGTCGACGACGACCGCCACGGCAACAGCGTCTTCGAGTGCGACCGCCTCGAGCGGAACGTCGGGCACGACGGGCGGAAGTGTGGCCGCGGCATCGACGAGCGGCAGCACCGGCACGACATCGCCGGAGATGCACGGCGGCTGCACCTCCGCGGGCGCCGGCGAGCTCTTCGCGTTGTTCGGCTTGTCGGCGCTGCTCGTACGCCGGCGTCCTACTCGGGCTTGAAGTTCGCGGCCTCGCCGAGCACCAGCTTCGCGCCTGGACCGATGCCGTGATCCGCGCACCAGCCGCCCGCGACCTCGAGCACGTACTTGCTCGGGCCGTCGACGGTGCGGCCGGTGAGCGTCATGGGCTCGGCGCGGGCCACGCAGCCCATCACCCGGCCGTCGTCGGCGGCGAAGATCATGTCCAGCGGGATGAGCGTGTTCTTCATCCAGAAGGTGTGCGGCGCGGGCTTGGCGAAGACGAAGAGCATGCCGGCGTCATCGGCGAGCTCCTTGCGGAACATCAAGCCGCGCTCGCGCGAGGCGTCGTCCAACGCGAGCTCGACGGTGAGCCCGAACGCGCGGCCGTCCTTCGCTTCCACGTTCATCTGCGCGTGGGGCACGGCGCCGCCCGCGTCCGGCGTAGTCGCGGGCTTGGCCGCGTCGCCGTTCATGCGCGGGCAGGCCACCATCACGAAGAGCAGGAATCCCGAGAGCCGCTTCATGGCGGCTGAACATAGCCCAACCTTCAGCTCGCGGAGTCCTTCATCGGCACGGGCGCCGCGGCGGGCTCGCTGCTCGCGATGGGCGCAATGGGCGACGGCACCGGCGTCGACGTCACGATCGCGGCCTTGAGCGCGTCGTCGATGGCCTGGGCCTCGCCGTCCATCTCGCGGCCCAGCGCCGACAGGTTCTCGGACAGGTGCGAGAGCTCCGTTGCGAGCAGGTGGGCGTCGGTGCAGCGCAACGCGAGCAGCGCGAAGCGGGTGCGCTCGAGGATCGCCAGGTCCGCGTGCAGCCGCGCCAGCACGCGCTCGCGGCCCGCGCGAATGCGGCTGATCTGGGCTTGCTCCTCGGTGAGCGCGCGCTCGGCGGCCTGGAGCTGGCGCTTGGCGGTGGCGTCGGTCGACTTCTCGATGAGGACGCGCACTTCCGCGAGCCGCTTGTCCACGTCGCTCTCGGCGCGCTCGCCCAGCTCCAGATCCACCGCGTGCCAGCGCCGCGCGACATCCAGCGTCCGGGTGGTGACCTCGACCAGCGAGCGGCCCACGTGCTGCCGCGCCGCGCTCTGCGGACTGCGCGCCAGGGCCTCGCGGCACCGACGATAGAGGTCCACGGCCTGGCTCGAGAGCCGCGCCAGCTCGCCGGTCAGCTCGCCCGCGATCTCGTCGTACGCGGACTCGACCGGATCAGTGCCTGCCTGCACGTGCAGCGCCGCACCCGAGAGCCCGAAGAAGAAGCCCGCCAGCGCGCCGCGCGCCGCGAACGCGAGCGGCACCGGGATGCCGTCGAAGAAGCCGTGCGAGGCAAACACGGCCACCGTCTCCGTGCCCACGAGGATCGCGCCCGCACCCGCGAGCGCCACCAGCGCCACGCGCGTGAGCGTGATGCGGCGGCCTTCGCCTTCGCCCGAGAGGTAGCGCGCGAGCGAGATGCCCGAGCCCGCCAGCGCGCCCGCGGCCGCCAGGTAGAACGTCGGGTAGCTGTTGGTGAGCGCCACCAGCGCGCCCGCGAGCAACCCGAGCACCGCCAGGATGACGAAGGTCCGGCGGTTCCCGAGCCCCGCGAGCGCGCCGGCCAGCACCAGGGCCAGGGTCGCGGGCGTGGCCACTCCGGCGGTCAGCGCGACCAGTCCGGCGAGGAGTCCACCCGCCGCGGCGCCCAGCGTGCCGCGAAGCAGGGTGCGCTCGAAGAGTTCAGGCGAGGCGAAGGCGACGGCGGCCATGGCGCGGCTCCAGGGGCTAGCGGGAGTAGTCGTACGCTTCCTGCTTCATCTTCTTGGCTTCCACCTTGCCGGCCTCGCTCGAGGGCGCCGCGGGCAGCGTGGTCGGGGCCGGCGCGATGCGGTCCAGGTCGGCGCCGAGCGACGGATCCTGCGCCACCTCGTTCATCTGCATGGCCTCGCCGCGACCCTTGGCCAGCTCGCGCTGCGCCGCCGCCACATCGCCGCTCGAGTAGAGCGTGGCCGCCCTGCGCGATACCGACGCCGCGTGCACGCGCGCCACCTGCGCATACGTCGCCTTGTCGCGGCTCAGCGAGGCCTGCTCGGCGTTGGGGACGATGTTCGCGCTCGCGGCGAACGCGGTCTGCACCGGGTTCTTGCCGTGAATCAGGTCCACGTAGTCGAGCTTGGTGTCCACGAGCTTCTCGCCGCCGAGCGCGTTGGCCGGCACCGAGAGCTGCACCACCACCTTGCGGTGCTCGCCCGCGGCGAAGTCGGGCAGGTGGATGGTCACCGTGCCGTTCGCGTTGTCGTACGCGTAGCCGTACACCTCGGTGGCCACCACGCCCGGCGCCAGCTTCAGCGTCAGCGAAGGCCCGGCCGCGACGGCGGTCGCCATCTGCTTGAGCTCGGTGTCGAAGATGGGGCCCAGCTCGCCGCCGGTCTGCAGGAAGCGGTAGTTGCCGCCGCCCTCGTCGGCGAGCTGCTGCATGGTGTCCTCGTCGAAGTCGGTGCCCACGCCGAAGGCCGACACGGTCACCCGGTGGCTGAGCGCGCCGCGCGAGATGGCCGCCAGCCCGGGCCGCGAGGTGATGCCCTCGTTGGCCTCGCCGTCGGAGATGAGGAGCACGTGGTTCACCGCGTAGCCCTCCAGGTGTGCCTCCACCTGGCGCAGGCCGGCCTCGAGGCCGCCGGAGAGGTTGGTGCCGCCCATGTCGTAGATGCGGTCGATGTCGCGGTGCATGGTGCCCTTCGCCTCGGGCGTGCACGCCGTCGAGGGGAAGAGCAGGGTGACGTTGCTGCCGAAGGTCACGAACGCGAGGCGATCCTTCTCGTTGAGCCGGTCGACGAGCGCGTGCGCGGCGCGGCGGGCGCTCTCGAGCTTCTCGCCGGCCATCGAGCCGGAGCGGTCCAGCACCACCGCGACGTTCATGGGCGCGCGCTGACCTTCCACGTCGACGCCGGTGAGGTCGATCTTCAAGTACTCGTCGCGATTTCCGCCGAGGGCGAGGTCGGGATCGCTGAGCTTCCAGCTCATGATGAGCGAGCCGGAGCTGCTCACGGGCTCGGGAATGGGCGGCGTGGGCGGCGTGGGCTGGACGATCGTGACCGGCGTGGGGACCGGCGTCGGGACCGAGACAGGGCTGGCCCGGCGACCCAGGACCAGAGCGCTCAAGGCGAGCGCGCCAGCGACCGAAAAGATGAGCGCAATCCGCTTCATGTCCGCACCTCGCGTGGCGCGTTCGTGCGCCCCAGGACCCTGAAACGAACGGGCCGTCGAAAGGATCTAGGGCTTGGACCGCCCCGCTTGCCCGGCGGTTCCGGACTTGATTTCGGCCAATGGACGACTGGCCTAAGATCAGGGCGTCTGGAGGCTTTCCATGCACGCGCTCGCGCTCCTCGTCCTGCTCGCCGCACCGAACGTCGAACCCGCCACGCCAGCGGTGACCGTCGAGAATGTGTCGGCCATCACCGCGCTGATCGCGCCGCCGGCCGACGAGGTGCGCTACGCGTCGATCGGTTGGCGCCGCACGCTCTGGGAGGCGGCCAAGGAAGCGCAGAAGGCCGACAAGCCGATCCTGCTCTGGGCGATGAACGGACATCCGCTCGGGTGCGTTTGAAACAACGGCATCATCACCAGACGGTCCGTCTGGAACGACAGCGCGCTGGTGGAGCTCTCCAAGGCCTTCGTCCCGGCCGCGGACGACATGACGCATTTGGAGACCTACGGCGCCGACGCCGACTTCTTCCTGCGCTTCTCCGAGGACGGCCACTACGGCCACGGCAAGGGTCCGTACGGCACGCGCCAGGGGACGTACCTGGTCACGCCGAGCGGCAAGCTGCTCGCGAGCACCAACGAGCTGAATCCCGCACTGATCGCCGAGCTGATGAAGGAAGCGCTGGCCGACTACGCGAAGCTGCCGAAGGAGCAGCGGCTGCTGTCGGCGAAGGAGCTGAGGAACTGGGGCACGCCGCAGCGGAGCGACGACGGCCAGTATCCCGAAGGCGGCCTCGTGCTCCGCGAGTACTCCCGCGACCTGCCCGCCAAGGGCGAAGATCCCAGCGCGACCAGCCAGAACTGGAACATGGACTTCGCCTGGTTCACGCCGAGTGAAGCCAAGGCGCTGGTGCCCGCGCATCCCGAGCCGGGCAAGCGGGTGGCGTGGCCGCAGCCGCAAGCGCAGCGGCTGGTGCGCTTCCACTTCGTCGATTCGGTGAACGGGCTGCGCTACGGGCAGAAGCCGCTCTTCGAGGCGAGCGACGTGAAGAAGGCAGAGATCGCGTCGATCGTGGAGCGCGTCGACGGTGCGCGCGTGACGCTGCGCCTCGAGGGCCAGACGCGCGCCGAGAGCAACAAGCCGCGCAACCGCTGGGTGGAGACGCGCGTCGCCGGCCGCGCCGTCTGGGACAGCGCGCAGAAGCGCTTCACGTCGTTCGACCTCGTGGCCGTGGGCACGCGCTGGGGCGGAACGGGCGAGGGCCGGAGCTACGACCGCGCCGAAGAGAAGGCGCCCAAGCCGATTGGCTTCAGCTTCTCGCTCGCCAACGACACCGAGCGCGTCCCCCCGCTGTACGTGTACGGCTACGGGTGGTGAGCAGGCTGCGCCGGCTCGACCTCGGCCATGCCCACGATGGTGTGGCCGTTGAGGAAGATCACGGGAAACCGCTCTTCGTTTTCGCCCGCGTGGCCGCGCGGCCGAAGGAAGGCGTCCTCGAGCCGCAGGTAGCCCTGGTGGTGCAGCACGAAGTCGGACACCCGCACGCCGGGCAGCATCTTCAGTCGCCCGGTGACCACGACCTGATCCGTGAGGATCCACACCTGGTGCGCGGTCACTTCGTCGCGCGTCGCGACGGCTTCGGTCTCCGGCGGGACGATCGCGGTGATGGCGCGCGTCTGCAGCGCGAAGAACGGCAGCGCGTGCTCGCCTTGTCCGAGCTTGGCGTCGGTGAGGGTGATGAACGGCCCCGCGTGATCCAGGTGATCGAGGAGCCGCGCCCGCGGTGGCAGATGCGCGCTCCCCTTGAGCCAGCCGGGTGAAGCGAGGATTCGGAGCGGCACTTCGCGCTGCTCGGGTTTGTAGGTCATGGTCACCTCCGCGCCATGACCTGTGCAGCCCGCGTGCCTCTCGACGGCGCGCGCACTTGCGCCGGCCACGCGCGCAGAATCCGCGCGCGCGATGGAACGACGCAGAATTGGCGTGGGGACCGGCCGCTGCCGTCAGCGTCGAATCAGGGGCTGGCCAGATCCGGCAGGTTCGGATCGGTGCAGTACAGCGCGTTCGGCGAGTCGCCGAAGAACTCGCGGCACGTGGCCGGGTCCGTGGAGCAGAGGTTCTGCAGGAACGTCTGATCGAACGCGAGCTGCGTGCACTTCAAGCCCTTGGCGGGATCGCCGCAGTCGTCGTCGCTGAGGCAGTCCGTCGAGCACTCGCCGTGCGCGTTTCCGTCGGTCTCCTGCGCGCTGTAGTCCTTGCCCGCCTGGCGAATGCAGACCAGGTCCTCGCAGTCCGGATCGCCGTTGGACAGAAAGTCGAAGGCGCTGTTCTTCACCGCGTCATCGCCCGACTTGATGAACTCGATGCCGCCGCCGTCGGGGAACGCAGGCCGCGTGAGGCGGCACGTGTTGCCGTAGTCGACCGGCGGGTTGCAGCCCCAGATTCCAAGGCCACAAACGACCATCCCCAGCAGGCTCGCGCGCTTCATCGTTGCCGTCATCGCCAGGTTCCCGGGAGCAAGGGCCGTGGACGCTAGCACCCACACGGGATGCCCTCAAGCGTCCGTGAAGTGGGGATGTTTCCTACAGTGTGCGTATGTCACACGAGGTTTGCCCCATCCGGATTCCGTGGTCTAGAGTGCCGCGTTCCATGGAGCAGTGCTTGCGTGGATCGGCCGAACTTCGCGAGCGAAATCAGAGCGCGAAGGGGGGCTGCTCGCTGGCGCAGCTGGCAACTTTGAGGAGCTCGTCCCCCGAATGCACCTTCGATCCTCAACTGTGACGAGGTGGGCCGCGCTGACGCTGGCGCTCGCTCTGCTTCCCGCGCGCGCACACGCGCAAAACTCCGGCGACCTCGGCCTCGACCTGAGCGGCGACAACGGCAAGAAGGACTCGCCGCCGCCGGTGAAGCCCGCCGCCGACAACCCGCCTGATCTCTCGACGCCGGGCGACACCGCGTCGAGCACGCCGGCCAAGAAGAGCGACATCGACGTGGGCGAGCACGACGTCTCGCTCGAAGACCGCGTGAAGAGCGTGCAGAAGAAGGGGTTCTACAAGAAGAACCACTTCGAGCTCGCGCCGCACGTGGGGGTGAGCATCAACGACGCCCTCTTCACCAAGTACAACCTCGGCGGCGCGGCCATCTTCCACTTCTCGGACAACCTCGCCCTGGGCGGCCGCTTCGACTACATGATCGTGCAGACGACGGAGAACGTGAGCACGGCCAAGCGCGAGCTGCAGAGCAAGCTCCCGGTGTCCAAGCCCAAGTACGGCGGCGCCGCCGACTTCTACTGGACGCCCGTCTACGGCAAGGCCAGCCTCTTCAACTCCATCATCCACTTCGACCTGTTCGCCATCGCGGGCGCGGGCGTGGTGGTGAGCCAGACCTCGTCGTTCTCCGGCACCGACCCCACCGGCACGCTCTCGGCCGACCCGCTGCTCAACCAGGGCCCGCACCCGGCCTTCGACATCGGCCTGGGGCAGCGCTACGCGCTCAACGAGGTGGTGGCCTTCGAGTGGAGCCTGCTCGAGACCATCTACACCGACACCCCGGGCGGGAGCGGCAGCTCGCAGGTGCAGCGCATCATGAGCCTGAACGCAGGCTTCTCCTTCTTCCTGCCGCCGGTGCGGAGCGAGTAAGCCATGACTTCCGCCATGAGAAAGCTCAGCCTGGCCCTGCTCGCGCTCGCGGTGATCGTGCCTGCGCGCGCCCACGCCGCCGATTCCAAGGACGCAGCTGCCAAGCCCGCCGCCGGTGAGACCGGTGGCGAGGCCTCGGGCGGCGAAGAAGGCGACAACCAGCAGAAGCAGAACGAGAAGAGCGGCGCCAAGACGCTGGAGGAGCGCATCCGCCCGGTGTCGGGGAGCCTCTTCATCCGCAAGAGCCGCAGCGAGCTCGAGCCGGTGGTGGGCATCTCCTTCAACGATGCCTTCTTCCAGAAGTACATGTTCGGCCTGCGCTACGCGTACCACGCCACCGACAGCTTCTCCGTGGAGCTGGGCGGCGCGTTCGGCATCAGCATGCCCTCCGGCGAGGTGAACACCTGCACTGCCCAGGGCTGCGTCACGCCGACCAAGGATCAGCTCCAGGGCACGCCGGGCAACGTGGGCCTCATCATCGGCGCCTCGGGAGTCTGGGCGCCGCTGTACGGCAAGATCAACCTGGTGGGCGAGAAGGTGCTGCACTTCGACACCTTCTTCCTGGGCGGCCTCGACGGCCTCTCCTATGCGGTGCCCTCGGTGGACCCGAGCGTCGCGCCCACGAGCACGTTCACGTTCGGCGGCCACTTCGGCATCGGCCAGCACTTCGTGATCAACGACTTCACCGCGCTCCGCGTGGAGCTGCGCGACTACCTCTACAGCGGTCAGCGCGCCGTCAACGGCGTGCTCGAGAGCCACCTCGAGAACCAGTTCATGCTCGATATCGGCGTCTCGTTCTTCTTCCCCCTCCATCCCACGGAATAGGTCGAGCCATGAAGCGCGCAAGCACACTCGTCCTCGCCCTGGTGACTTTGCTCGGCTTCGCGCCGCGCGCGCACGCCGCCGTGCTGCGCCAGCTCGCGAACCTCGCCTCCAGCCAGATGTCGTTCGACGGCTTGGACCTCACCAGCGACGAGAAGCCCAGCAAGGGAAAGAAGGGCAAGAAGACCAAGGCCAAGAAGGGCAAGAAGGGCAAGAACAGCAAGGAGGAGGAGGAGTCCACGCCTTCCGCCGCGCCGGATCTGGGCAGCTCGCCCGCGCCCACGCCGAGCCCCTCGCCCACCACCTCCGCGCCGTCCACGCCCACCAAGGCGACGCCGGCGTCCGCGACGCCCATGCCGGATCTCGGGGTGAGTACACCGGCGCCCAAGAAGACCGAGCCCAGCAAGCCCGCGCCGACGATGTCCTTCGAAGCCATCGACGTGACCGGCAAGAGCGCCGAGCGCCAGAAGCTCGACGCGGCGGTAAGCCAGTTCAAGGCCCAGAAGTACGACGACGCCGCGCTCGCGCTCGAGGAGATCATCAAGGATCCCAAGAACGCGGAGCTGGTGCCCGAGGCGCGCTACCTGCTCGCCAAGACGCTCTATCGCATGGGCCTGTACCACTCGGCCCTCGCGCAATTCAATCTGGTGCTGGCGACCGGCCCGCAGAGCAAGTTCTTCAAGACCTCGCTCGAGTGGCTCTTCTACATCGCCCACAAGACGGTGAACGAGGAGATCGTCCTCGACACGGTGGCCAAGTACGCGAACTACGAGTTCCCGCCCAAGTTCCAGAGCGAGTTCCACTACCTCCTCGCCAAGTACCACTTCGAGCGCGGCAAGGCGCTGCTCGAGGCCGGCCGTCAGCAGGAAGGGCAGAACGAGCTGGATCAGTCGAACCGGCTGGTGCTGGCCTTCAACAAGAGCGACCCGTTCTACGGCAAGGCCAAGTACATCGAGGGCCTCATCCAGTTCGACCTCGGCAAGGAGCCGGTGGCGCTGGAGGCGTTCAAGGAAGTGGTCCGCGCCAACAACCCGAAGTCTGGCCAGCCGTACGACGAGAAGCTCCGCGAGCTGGGCTTCATGCAGCTCGCGCGCACGCACTACGGCAACAAGCAGAACCGCTACGCCATCTACTACTTCGAGAAGATCCCCGCCGGCTCGGATCAGTGGCTGGAGAGCTTGTTCGAGGCGAGCTGGGCGCACTTCCGCATCGGCCAGTACGAGAAGGCGCTGGGCAACATGATCACCTTGCAGGCGCCGTTCTTCCGCGACGAGTACTTCCCCGAGGCGCTCATCCTCAAGGCGGTCATCTACTACGAGAACTGCCGCTACAAGGAGTCGCGCGCGATCCTCGACGACTTCGAGAAGATCTACGGCCCGGTGCACGACCAGCTCGACAAGATCACCAAGGACGGCGAGGCCAGCAACGCCGACGCCCAGCACTACTTCGACATCCTCGAGGACATCGAGAAGAAGATGTCGGACGGCACCAACAATGACGTCGTCCTCGGCCGGGTGCTCAAGCTGGCGCTCACCGACCGCGATCTCAAGAGCACCAACGACTCCATCCTCGAGACCGAGCACGAGATGGACAGCCTCTCCAAGCAGAAGGACGTCTTCAAGTTCAGCGACCTGTCCAAGGAGCTCGGCGACGGCCTGAAGAAGGAGCGCCAGCAGCTCATCCAGCGCGCCGGCCTCATCGCCAAGGCCAAGCTGCAGCACGAGCTGCAGTACCTCAAGGAGCTCCTCAGCCAGGGCCTGCGCATCCAGTTCGAGACCACGACCAAGGAGAAGGAGCTCATCGAGTCGTCGCTCACGGGCGGCGGCAAGAAGGAGGGCCTGAGCACGGTCCAGGACAAGCGACGCATCGCCGACGAGGAAGAGATGTGGCCCTACGAGGGCGAGTACTGGCGCGACGAGCTGGGCACGTACGAGTACACGCTCACCAAGAGCTGCAAGGACTTCCTCACCAGCAAGACCGCCGACTCCGGCAGCGGCGCCAACTGAGCGCCGCGGTTGCTGCTGATCCAGAGCGCCGTGCCGTCACCGGCGCGGCGCTCGATCGTTTCTTCTCTGAATCCCGCGCTTTGACACCCATGATGCCAGGTGTCATAAACGTGGGCTGGAACCGCGACTCATGCCTGAACCGACACCCCTGAGCCCGGCCGAGCTCGCACAGCTCGAGCACGCCTTCGCCACCGATCCCAACTCGGACGCCTACCGGCCGCTGGCCGAGGCCTATCTCAAGATGGGCCGGTTCATGGAGGCGATGGTCGTCTGCAAGAAGGGCGTGAAGGCCCATCCCGACAAGCCGGATCCGCGGGTGCTCCTGGCGAGCGTCTACGCGGCGCAGAACAAGGACCGCAAGGCCATCGACGAGCTGGAGGGCGCCCTGCAGACGGCTCCCAGCGACCCGAACGCGCTGCGCATGGCCGCGGGCCTGCTGCTCAAGGCCGGCGACAACGACAAGGGCAAGGACTACGCCCTTCGCGCCTACAAGGCCAACAAGGGCGACGCGGAGACGAAAGAGCTCCTCGAGAAGTGGAAGATCGACGTGCCCGTGGAGGCCCCGCCGCCCGCGCCCGCGCCGCCCCAGGCGGTGATGACCGCGCCCGACGCGCCCGTGCTCATGAGCGCGGTGCAGGCCAACGGCGCGTCGCCCACGCCGACGGATCCCATGCAGGCCGTGTCGCAGCAGGCGGCCCAGGCCTATTCGCAGGGGAAAGTGCAGGTTCAGCCCCAGTACGCCCAGGCGCCTCAGAACGGCACCGCGCGCGCGCCGCAGGGCCTGCCGCCCGGGTTTGGGCAGCCGGCGCAGCCCGTTCGTCGGGCGCCGAGTGGCGCGCGCCCGCGTCCGGCGGCGCCGCAGCGGCCGCAGATTGACCTCTCGCAGTTCGAGGAGTCGGAGCCGTCGATCCGCACGAAGGGTGGCTCGGGCGGCGTGGTGACGCTGGGCTTCGCGGCCCTCGCGGTGGTCGCGCTGGTCGGCTACTACTTCTACTCATCGCACGTGAAGAAGGTGAAGGCGGAGCTCGCCAGCGCCCTCCACGACGCGGCCGAAGAGCTCGATCACGACTCCTACGCCTCGTACAAGAAGGCCTGCGAGGACGCCGAGCGCGCGCTCAAGCTCGATCCCGATTCGCCCGCGGCGCACGCCTACCTCGCGTACGCGTACAGCATCCGCTGGGGCGAGCACGGTGAAGGCGAGTCGGCGCGCAGCCAGGCGCAGGACCACTTGGAGAAGGGCCGCAAGCTCAAGGCCGACAGCCAGCACCTGATCGCGGCCGAGGCGCTCTACCAGTTCTTCGACAAGAACGCGGCCAAGGCCGAGGGCGATCTCGAGAAGCAAGTCGGCGACCTGGAGACGAAGAACCGTGCGTCGGCGCTCGTGTACCAGACGCTGGGCATCATCGAGATGCGCAACGGCGACCTGGAGAAGGCCGGCACGCACCTCAAGAAGGCGCTCGACCTCGCCGGCGGCGTTCCGCGTACGCACGCGGCGCTCGGCGATCTCTACCGCCGCCAGGGTCAAGAGATCCTCGCCTGGACGTACTACGACAACGCGCTCCGCTACGAGAAGGACCACGCGGACGCGGTGCTCGGAAAGTCGCTGCTGGTGCTCGAGGCGCAGAACCCGAACTACAAGATCGCCGAAGACCTCATCAAGCGCGTGCGCGACGCCGATCCGCCGCCTTCGCCCCGCCAGCTCGCCATGGGCTACGAGCTCGACGGCATGCGTCTGAACCAGACCGGCAACGCCAAGGAAGGCCTGGTGCAGGAGCAGAAGGCCCTGGCGCTGGATCCGAACAACCCCGAGATCCACGTGCTCGTCGGCCGTCGCATGCTCAAGGACGGCCAGAACCAGCAGGGCCTCGACGAGATCAAGAAGGCCATCGACCTCGACAAGAACCGGGCGACCTTCTACGTGGAGCTCGCGCGCGCCCAGATGTCGATGCCGAACGGCGCCAAGGATGCGATTGCGAGCCTGCAGAAGGCGCTCAACACGCTGCCGGGCTCGGGCAAGCTCCTCTCCATGCTGGGCGACGCGTACCAGAAGGCGGGCGACACCAAGAACGCCGCCAGCCAGTACGAGAAGGCCATCAACCTCGATCCCAAGGCCCAGATGCCCGATGCGCGCCTCGCGCTCGCCGAGCTGGCGCGCAAGGACAAGAACTTCGGCAAGGCCATGGAGCTCTACGAGCGCGCGGCCACGGACTACGGCAACAACACCATGAAGGTGGCCGAGGTCTACGACGACGAGGCACTGCTGGCCATCGATCGCAACGACCCGAAGGACAAGCAGCTCGAGCTGCTGAAGAAGTCGAACCAGGCGGATCCCAACTTCGCCAACACGTACATCCAGATGGCGCGCCTCTTGGCCACGGACAAGTCCCAGAAGGCCACCGTGAAGGCCTGCGGCGAGCAGTACCTCAAGCTCGACCCCAAGGGGCCGTACGCCGAAGAGGCCAAGCGCTGGGCGGCCATCAAGTAGCCGTTCGCGCAGCTTCTGCCTGCCATTCGCGCAGCTGATAACGCGTGCCCGCCCGTTGAACTTGGGCGCTCAGGGCGGTATGGGTTGCGCCCGATGGCCCATCCAACTGCCACGACCAAGGCCCAGCCCGTCGCGCTGGGCGATTTGGTGGCGCTCACCAAGCCGAAGATCACGCGGCTCGTGGTCTTCACGGGCGCGGTGGGCATGTGGCTCGCGCCGGTGGGCACGCTCACGCCGGTGAAGGTCATCTTCACGCTGCTGGGCACGGTGCTCGTGGTGGCCGCGGCGAACGCGCTCAACATGTACCTGGAGCGCGACGTGGACGCGCTCATGACGCGCACCGCGGACCGCCCGTTGCCCGCCGGCCGGCTGCCCGCGAGCGTGGGCCTGGGCTTCGGGCTGGGGTTGGCGCTTTTCTCGCTGCCCATCCTCAGTCAGGCCGTGAATCCAACCACGGCGCTCTTGGGCTTCCTGGCGCTGGTGATCTACGTCGGCGCGTACACCCCGCTGAAGCAGAAGACCTGGCTCGCGGTCATCGTGGGTGCGGTGCCGGGCGCGATTCCGCCGCTGATGGGCTGGACCGCGGCGACGGGTCACCTGGGCGCGCCAGGCGTGGCGCTCTTCGCGATCATGTTCCTGTGGCAGATCCCGCACACGCTGGCGATCACCCTCTTCCGCGACGCCGAGTACCGTCGCGCCGGCTTCCAGACGCTGCCCGTGCAGCGCGGCGAGACCGTGGCGCGCTGGCAGACGCTGGCATGGTCGCCGCTGCTGGTGGCCTCGACGTTGGCGCCCTGGTGGCTGGGCCTGGTCGGGCTGGCCTATCTCGCGACAGCCTGCGTGCTCGGCATCGGCTGGATGGTGCTGGCGGTGCGCGTGGCGCGCGAGCGCGGCGCGGTGAAGTGGGCGCGCGGGCTGTTCATCTACTCGATCATCTACCTGACGCTGCTCTTCGGCGTGCTGCTCGCCACCGCCGGCCACGCCAAGGCGTAGACCATGCTCGCCGAGATCCTCCCGACGGTGAACGCTGTCCTCAACGCGACGAGCGGGCTGCTCATCTTCGCGGGCTGGCGCGCCATCAAGGCCGGCGATCGAACGCTGCACCCGAAGTTGATGCTCGGCGCGTGCACGAGCTCGGTGCTCTTCCTCGTGGGCTACTTCACGCGCATCGCGCTCACGGGCACGCACCGCTTCCCCGGCGACGGCCCGGTGCGCGCGTTCTATCTGGTGCTCCTGGCGAGCCACACGCTGATGGCCGCCGTGGTGCTGCCCCTGGTGCTGCGCACGCTCTTCCTGGGCACGAAGGAGCGCTTCGGCGAGCACAAGCGCATCGCGCGCTGGACGTTCCCGGTGTGGATGTACGTGAGCGTCACCGGCGTGCTGGTGTACGTGATGCTGTACCAGGTCGCGCCGCGGCTGCACGAGGCGGTGGCCTCGAATGCCCCAGTCACCGATGTCGTGCAGCCCTGAATCACTTCTCGCGCAGCAGCGACTTGGCGTCGCGGAGCGCGACGTCCACGGCATCCGGCGCGCCCGAGTCCACGTAGTCGCGCACATGGCCTTGCCGGTCGACCACCACGAAGTGGCCGCCGTGAACGATGGACATGAAGTCGTCGGGGCCCTTGGCGTGGTCGCGCTCGAGCACTTCTTTGAAGCCATCCGTGACCACGGTCTGAATCGCGTCGGTGGGGCCGGTGAGGAAGTGCCAGTTGGCGGCGTCGGCCTTGTGCTTGGCCATGTACGCGGTGAGCCGCTCCGGCGTGTCGAATGCGGGATCAACGCTCACCGACACCAGCTGAAAATCGCTCCCGAGCTCGCCCGCGCGCGCCTGGATCTTGCCCATTCGCTCGGTGAGCAGCGGGCACACGCCCGGGCAGCGCGTGAAGACGAAATCCGCGATCCACACCTTCCCGCGCAGCTCGTTGAGGCCGAAGGGCTTGCCGGTCTGGTCGGTGAGCTCGAAGGCGGGCAGGGCGCCGAGCTGCTCCAGCCTCGGGCCCGGCGGCGGCGCGAGCATGGACAGGGCAACGCCCGCGCCTGCAGCCAGCACGAGACCGATCACGATGGCCACGACGACAGCGCGTCCAGGCGCAGTGGGTGCGGCGTCGGTGGCGGCGGGGCTGCTCATCGCGAACGGTTGTCTAGTCGCGCCGCGCGGCCAGGTCAAACGGAGGCCGCATGAGCGCGGGCGTGGCCACCGCGAGAACCGGGGCGCGCACGTTCGTGCTTTCGGAGGCGTTCGCGCTCCTGGCCCTGGTGCTGGTGGACGTGCTCTTGCGCCTGCGTGAGCCACTGGACGTCCCGCGCGATCGCTGGCTCGGCGTGCAGCTCGTGGCGTGCTGGCTGGCGGCGCTTTGGGTGCTGCGGCGCGTGGACGTGAACAAGGCGACCTCGCTCGTCTTCGGCGCGGCGCTGCTCGGACTCGGTGGCGTGCTCGAGCTGCGCGCGCTCCAGTCGCTCGCGGCGACGGCCGTGGACGTGGGCTCGGTGCACGGCGAGCTCGGCGCGGTGGAGCTGGCCGTTCACGCGCTGCACGCCGCGGCGGCGCTGGTGGTGTTGCCGTTCGCGTTGGGCGTGGTGAAGAAGCAGCCCGGGAGCGGCGCGCTGGCGGCCGCGCTGACCTTCGCGCGTTTCACTTGCGCGGCTGGCCTGGTGGTGGCCGGGCTCGTATCGTGGGGAGCCTGATGCGAGCGCTCGCTGCCCTCTTCGTCGTCGTCGTGCCGCGCGTGGCGCTGGCGTGTCCCGCGTGCGCACGCGATAGGAACTCGACCGCCTCGGTCTTGATGATCGGCGCCATGTTGCTCGTGCCGCTCGTCCTCAGCGGCGTGGTGTTCGCCGTGGCGCGCAAGGCGCAGCGCGAGGCCCCGTGAACGCGCTGGGAGTCGGCCTTCCGCCCGACGCATCGATCGACGCCGGCCGGCTGGATGTCGTGCTCCACGACGCGCTCTTCGCGGTGAGCGCGATCTTCCTCGGCTGTCTGGCCGTGCTGCTCGTGGCGCTGGTGCGACATGGGCGTCGGCACACGGCCGCGGCCGAGTCTGGCGCGACCGCGGGCAAGATGCTCCGCTCGGCGGGCGTGGCGCTGGGGCTGCTGGGGATCGTCGATGGCGCGCTCTTCGTGAACGCGCTCCGCCATCCCACCGGTGCGCTGGCCGACTTCGCCGAAGCGGACAAGCTGCCTGGCGTCGTGCGCATCGAGCTCAACGCGCACCAGTGGGCCTGGGACGCGCGCTACGCCGGCGCGGACGGCGTCTTTGGAACGGCCGACGACGTCACCTCGCTCAATCGCATCGTGGTGCCGGAGGGCGCGCCGGTGCTGGTGGAGTTGGCCGCAACCGACGTCATTCACAGCTTCTTCGTGCCTGCCCTGCGCCTGAAGCGCGACGCCGTTCCTGGCCGCATCGGCACCGTGAGCTTCACCGCGACCACGACAGGTACCTTCGAGATCGCCTGCGCGCAGCTCTGCGGCGTGAACCACTACAAGATGCGCGGCGAGCTGGAGGTCGTCTCGCCGAGCGAGTACGCCACGTGGCTCGCGCGCGGGAGCGATCTCGCGACCCGTGGCTACGACCCCGACGACAAATCCGCCCACTGGGCCTGGCCCTGGATGGCCGCCCGATGATCGCCGGGTCGTTCTTCTCGCGATATATCGTGAGCACCGACCACAAGACGGTCGGCAAGCAGTACCTCTGGGCGGGCCTGGTGTTCCTGGCGCTGGGTGGCTTTCTGGCGATGCTCTTGCGCTGGCAGCTCGCGTTCCCGGGCGCGCGGGTGCCGCTCGTGGGCGGCCTTCTGTTTCCGGAGAGCGGCGGCGCGCTGAGCCCCGATGTCTACGCAAAGGTCTTCACCACGCACGGCCTGGTGATGATCTTCTTCGCCATCACGCCGGTGCTCATCGGCGCGTTCGGAAACTTCGTGGTGCCCTTGCAGATCGGCGCGCGGGACATGGCGTTTCCGCGGCTGAACGCGGCGTCGTTCTGGATCCTCGTTGCCTCGCAGTTGCTCGCGCTCGCGTCGTTCCTGGCGCCACTGGGTACGGCGTCGGCGGGCTGGACGAGCTATCCGCCGCTCTCGACGAACGTGGGCACGCCGGGCTGGGGCCAGTCGGTGATGGTGCTGGCGCTGCTCGTGAACGGCTTCTCGACGGTGCTCGGCGGCGTGAACCTCATCACCACCGTCATCCGCTTGCGCGCGCCGGGCATGGGCTGGCTGCGCTTGCCGGCGACGACGTGGGGCATGTTCCTCACGTCGATCTTGAACGTCACGTTCGTGCCGGTGCTGGGCAGCGCCGCGCTCCTGCTGCTGCTCGACCGGCACCTGGGCACGCAGTTCTTCATCGCGGGCGCGAGCGCGCGCGCGGGCGGCGGTGATCCCATCGCGTACCAGCACCTGTTCTGGATCTTCGGACACCCGGAGGTCTACATCCTGATCTTGCCGGCGTGGGGCGTGGTCACCGACATCGTCAGCTTCTTCTCGCGCAAGCCCGCCTTTGCGTATCCGCTCACCGTGGGCGCGATGATTGCCGTCACTGCGCTGAGCGGGCTCGTCTACGGGCACCACATGTTCGTGGCTGGCCTCGGGCCGATGCTCGGTCAGGCCTTCATGGCGCTCACGCTGGTGATCAGCATTCCGTCGGCGGTGATCGCGCTGAACTGGCTGCAGACGATCTGGCGCGGCTCGGTGCGCCTCGACTCGCCGATGCTCTACGCGCTCGGCGTCATCATCGTGTTCGGCATGGGCGGGCTGACCGGCGTGCTGCTCGGCGACCTCTCGCTCGACGTCTACCTGCACGACACCATGTTCGTGGTGGGCCACTTCCACCTGATCATGGCGTCGGCGACGTTCCTGGCGTCGTTCGCGGCGATCCACTTCTGGTTCCCCAAGCTGTTCGCGCGGCGGCTCGATGAGAATCTGGCGCGCGCGCACTTCTCGAGCTCGCTGGTGCTGCTCATCCTCGTCTTCGGCGGACAGATGCTCGCGGGCTACAGCGGCCAGCCGCGGCGGCTCTTCGATCCGTACCAGTACGAGTTCTTGAAGCCGCTGCTCCCGCTCAATCGCTGGACGTCCTATGCGGCGTTCGCGCTGGCCACGGCGCAGCTCTTGTTCGTGTGGAACGTGGTGCGCGCGTTCTGGCGCGGCGCGCGCGAAACGGATCCCAATCCGTGGCGCGTGGGCACGCTCGAGTGGACGTGTGCGCCCACGCCGGTTCCGGTGGAGAACTTCGCCGAGGTGCCGCAGGTGCAGCGCGGGCCGCACGCGTTCGATGCTGCGCTGCAGGCCTCGCTGGGCCGCGACTTCCTCGGCCAGGCGGAGCTGGTGTCGGAAGCGAAGCCGCAGTCGGTCGGGGTGAAGTGAATGGATGAGCCTCGCCACTTGGAGCTCGCCAAGCCCGAGCCCGCGAGCGTGCTGCCCTATCGCTCGCCGCACGAGAAGCAGGACACCACCCAGTTCCTGGGCATGGTCATCTTCTTGTGCGCGTGGGTGATGCTCTTCTGCGGCTTGTTCCTCACCTACGGCGTGATTCGCAGCACGCAGCCGAGTTGGCCGCCGCCGGGGATGCCCAAGCCGCCGGTGCTGCTCGCGGGCGTGAACACGGTGCTCATCCTTCTCGCGGGCGTGGCGTACCAGCTCGGACAGCGGGCGCTGCGGAGTGGGGCGCGGGCGCGGTCGATCCAGGCGTTCGCGGCGACGGTGGTGCTGGGCGGCATGTTCCTCGCGCTCCAGGCGGCGATGTGGTCGGACTTGATGGCGCGCGGGCTCTCGCTCGAGTCGGGGCCGTATGGCGAGTTCTTCTTGGTGCTCACCGGCTTTCACGCGCTGCACCTCGGCGTGGGCGAGGCCGCGCTGCTCTACGTGATCAGCCAGACCTGGCGCGGGCTCTTCAACTCCGCGCGGCTGCAGGCGGTGCGGCTCTGGGGCATGTACTGGCACAGCGTGACGGCGATCTGGTGTCTGACGTACCTCTTCGTCTATGTCGTATAACCGCGATGTTAATTAACCATTCGCTAAAGCTCACGCTGCTGACGGGCCTGCTTCTGGCGGGCTGCCACGACGCGAACGTGCCCGCGATGCAGGCCACGCAGCTCGGCGGCCAGACGGTGAGCGCCGATCGCCTCGAGCGCGGCCGCGTGGTCTACGTGCAGTACTGCCGCGCGTGTCACGGCGACTCGGGGAAGGGCGATGGGCCGGCCTCCGTCGGGCTGCGACCGCCGCCCCGCGATCTCACCCGCGGTGTCTTCAAGTTCGGCGGCACGCTCCCGCGCGACGGCGCGCCCACGCTCCCGCGCGACGAGGACCTCACGCGCATCATCCGCGGCGGCCTGCACGGCTCGGCCATGCTCGGCTGGGATGTGCCCGATCCCGCGCTGCAGGATCTCATCCAGTATTTGAAGACGCTCTCGCCGCGCTGGCAGCAGGAAGGTCCGGGCGAGCCGCTGGTGCCGTCCGTGGATCCGTTTGCGACGCGCGATGCGGAAGGCGTCGAGCTCGGGCGCGCGCTGTACCACGGGCTCGCGCAGTGCAGCGCGTGCCATCCGGCCTATGCGTCGAAGGCGGATATTAACCGGATGGTTCAGAAGCTCCAGCCGGGCGCGCCACCGCCCACGTTCCGCGCCGACTTGTACGCGCCGAGTCCCACCGACTCGATCGAGCTCAGCCTCGACAAGGAGCATCCGCTGCGGCTGATGCCGCCCGATTTTCTGCACCAGGACCTGAAGAGCGTTCGCGCCTCGAGCGAGCGCGCGGATCTGTATCGGGTGATCTCGCTCGGCATTCCCGGCGCGGGCATGCCGCCGTGGCGCGACACGCTCAGCGAGGAGCAGATCTGGGCCCTGGCGCACTACGTGGCCTCGCTGCAGGCGCTCCGTGGGCAGCCTGGTGCCGCGGCGCTCGAGGAGCGCATCTCTGAAGAAAACGCGAAGGGTCGGTGAGCGCCCGAGCGGCCGATGCCCCAGGCGAGGCGTCGGGGGGCCGGCGTCCTTTTTTGCACTCGGGCCTCGGTTTTGGACACTCAGCCGTGATACACGGGCTCCGTGAACCCTCTGACAATCACTGACCCGCAGGGCTCCACGGCGCCGCTTTCGCGCTTCGAGCAGGCGATCGTTGCGCTGCTCAACGATCCGCGCGACCTGCCGTTCATCAAGCTGTCGCTAAAGATCCTGCTCACGACGGTGCCCGCGGCGGCGCTCCTCTACGTGCCCGGCGTGTACCGGCCGTGGCTGGGCTTCGCGGTGTTCGCGCTGAACAGCCTCTTCCTGCTCGGGCCGTTCATCCTCATGCTGCACAACACCTCGCACCGGCCGCTCTTCAAGCGCCAGTACGGGATCCTGAACCTGGTGATCCCCTGGGCGCTGGGGCCGTTCTTCGGCGAGACGCCCGAGGCGTACTTCGCGCACCACATCGGCATGCACCACGCCGAGGGAAACCTGCCCGACGACCTCTCGTCGACGCTGCGCTTCCGCCGCGACAGCCTCTTCGACTTCGGCCGCTACTTCTTCCGCTTCTTCTTCGCCGGGCTGATCGAGCTCACCCGGTATCTCTGGACGCGCCGCCGTTTCAAGCTGATGCGTCGCCTGCTCATCGGCGAGCTGTCGTTCTACGCGCTGGCCGCTGGCCTGGCCTACGTGCGCCCCGGCCCGACGCTCTGGGTGTTCATCATCCCCTTCTGCTTCACGCGCTTCATGATGATGGCGGGCAACTGGGCGCAGCATGCGTTCATCGACCTCGCGGATCCCGCGAGCCCGTACGTGAACAGCATCACCTGCGTGAACAGCAGCTACAACCAGAAGTGCTTCAACGACGGCTACCACATCGGCCATCACGTGAAGCCGGCGATGCACTGGACGGAGATGCCGGGCGACTTCCTCGCGAACATCGACCGCTACCGCTCGGCGGGCGCGGTGGTGTTCCAGAAGCTCGACTACTTCATCATCTGGGCTCTGCTGATGTCGCACCAGTACGGGTTCCTCGCGAAGTTCTTCGTGGACCTCGACCCCGCGCGCGGCCGCACCCAGGACGACATCGTGGCGCTCCTGCGCTCGCGCACCCGGCCGGCGACGGCGCAGGTGGAGCCGGTCGTGGCCAACGCGGCCTGAGTCAGACCGTGCGGCTGCACCTGTTCGAGCTCGAAGACCAGCCCTGGTTCCCTGCGCCCGCGCGCGATGCGGGGACGGCGTACCTGGAGCTCTCGCTGCGGGTGTCGGGGCAGGCCAAGCTGCTCGCGCCGACGGTGGTCCACGCGCTCGAAGAGAGCGGCCAGACGGAAATCGTCGATCTCTGCTCCGGCGGCGGCGGGCCGTGGGGCGTGCTGGCTGAAGAGCTGGCGGCGCTCGGAAAGCCGTTCCACCTCACGTTCACGGATCGCTATCCGAACGCGCAGGCGCTGGACGCGCTCGTGCAGCGCGATCCGGCGCATCTATCGTTCCGGACCGAGCCCGTGGACGCGACGCGGGTGCCGCCGGACCTGCGCGGGCTGCGGACCGTCGTCAACGCCTTCCACCACTTTCGGCCCGACGAAGCGAAGGGCCTGCTCCAATCGGCCCGCGACGCGCGCGAGCCCATCTTCGTGCTCGAGTTCGCGAGCCGCAGCCCCGCGTTCTTCTTCGGCGTGCTGCTCGGGCCGCTCATCACGCTCTTCGCCGTGCCGTTCCTGCGCGGGCTGCGGGCGAGCTGGCTGGCGCTGACCTACCTGTTCCCGCTGGTGCCGTTCCTGGTGGGCTGGGATGGGCTGGTGTCGGCGCTGCGCGTGTACAGCGTGCCCGAGCTGGAGGCGATGACGCGCGGGCTGGCGGCGCCGGGCTATCGCTGGTCGGTGGGGCAGGTGCGGCTGGGGAAGGCGCCCGCGTACGCGACGTACGTGCTCGGCGTGCCCGAGCGCTGACTTCACTCCGAGTACGACTGCGGACACGCGCTCTGCGGCGGATCGTCCGGGATGTCCTCCGGGCCCTGGCCCTCGTGCGCGCTGGCGAAGCAGTCGATGTCGGCCTCGTTGGGCGCGTCCTCGCTGAGCACGAAGCCCCAGGACACCGCCGCCACGTTCGTCGGCAGGTTCGGATCGGCCGTGACCACGAAGCGGTGGCCGCCGGAGGGCGCGTCGGGGGCGCGGTTGGCGATGTCGATGAGCGGCTGGGAGAGGTTCGGGCAGCCGTCGGACGTCTGGCACTGGAAGAGGAGCACCACGCCGCCGTGCTCCAGGTTGTGCACCCAGCGCTCGGGCGGGAGCACGCTCTTGGCCACGCCCCACGTGGCCCAGCACGGCCAGTGCTCCCCCGAGCTCGGCGGATTGTCGCCGTAGCTCACGGTCGTTCCCTCGGGGACGTGCGTGGCCGTCTGCAGCGGGCGCGACTGGCCCTGGCACGCGCCGCCGTCGAGCACGGTGACCGGGTGCGAGCCGGAGCAGCCCAGGGCGGCCGCCGCGAGGGCCCCGAAGGGCAGGAGGGCAGGGGAAGGTCGCATCCGGCCCGAATGGTTCCGCCTGGAAAGGCGATTGGCAACTCTGTTGCGCGCCTGGCCGCTTGGCGTGTATTGCGCCCCACGCTCGGCAGCTTGTCCACCCCTGGGTGGGCGGCTCGTCCGCGTCGAAGCCAGGCGCGGGCAGACCGGACGGGGCTCGCGTGTTGTGAGCGGCCGCCTTCGGGTCGGGACCAACTGGGGCGAAGAGCCCCGCGGAGCAAGAGAGCAATGCAGCCTCGCGTCGCTTACTTCTGCATGGAGTTCGGCCTCAACGAGGACCTGCCCATCTACGCCGGCGGTCTGGGTATCCTCGCGGGCGACTACATGAAGTCCTGCGGCGATCTGAAGCTGCCGGTCACGGGCATCGGCCTCTACTGGGGCCACGGCTACACCCAGCAGCGGATCGGCCAGGACGGCTACCCGTACGATGAGTTCCCGGCCACCCACAGCGACAAGGTCGTGGACACCGGCAAGCGCGTGTCCGTGCCGGTGCAGGGGCTCTGCGTCACCTGCCGCATCCTGGAGGTGAAGGGCTACGGCACCGCGCCGCTCTATCTCCTGGCGCCGATCGAGGCCGAGCACCTGTGGATCACCGAGCGGCTCTACGGCGGCAGCGCCTACGTGCGCGTGGCCCAGGAGATCCTCCTCGGCATCGGCGGCGTGCGCGCGCTGCGTGCGCTCGGCATCGACGTGCAGCGCTACCACTTCAACGAAGGCCACGCGGTGTTCGCCGGCGTGGAGCTCATCCGCGAGCGCATGAAGGCCGGCGCGAGCTTCGAGCAGGCGCTGGCGGGCGTGCGCGAGCAGATCGTGTTCACCACGCACACGCCGGTGGAGGCGGGCAACGAGGTCCACCCGCACGACATCCTGCAGACCATGAACGCCTACGGGACGCTGACCACCGCGCAGATGAAGCAGCTCGGCGGCGATCCGTTCAACATGACCGTGGCCGGGCTGCGGCTTTCGTCGCATGCCAACGCGGTGGCGCAGCTCCACGGCGAGACCGCGCGGGCGATGTGGGCCGGCGTGGATCACGCGGCGCCCATCGTGGCCGTGACCAACGGCGTGCACGCGCCCACCTGGCAGGACGCGCGGGTGCGCGCGGTGGCCAAGCAGGGCGACTTCTGGGCCGCGCACCAGGCGTGCAAGAACGAGCTCTTCGCCGAGATCGAGAAGCGCAACGGCGTGAAGCTGCGCCCCGACGTGCTCACCATCGGCTTTGCGCGCCGCGCCGCGCCGTACAAGCGAAGCGACCTCATCTTCCGCAAGCCCGACCGCATCGCGAAGTACCTGCGCGAGGGCAAGGTGCAGCTCATCTTCAGCGGCAAGGCGCACCCGCAGGACGAGCTGGGCAAGCGCATCGTGGCCAACCTCTACAAGATGGCGCGCGAGTTCAGCGGGCAGGTCGTGTTCATCCAGAACTACGACATGCACATCGGCCGGCTGCTCACCCGCGGCTGCGACGTGTGGCTCAACAACCCGCGCCGGCCTCTGGAAGCCTCGGGGACGAGCGGCATGAAGGCGGCCATGAACGGCGTGCTCAACCTGAGCGTGCTCGACGGCTGGTGGCCCGAGGGCTGCGAGCACGGCGTCAACGGCTGGAAGATTGGCGATGGCTACGAAGGCCCCGACGCCGACGAGAAGGACCTCGACTCCCTCTACGCCGTCCTCGAGAACGAGGTCATGCCCGCGTACGCCAATCCAGAGAAGTGGGTCAGCATGGCCCGCGCGTCGATCGAGATGAGCCACTGGCGCTTCTCGAGCGACCGCATGGTCCAGGACTACTTCAGCCAGCTCTACGCCCCCGAGGCCGGCGTCAAGCGCGCCGCCAGCTGAGAGTCACCGGCTTTTCGGACTGGACGCGGTCATGCCCCGTCAGGGTTAGCAACTTGCGTCATTTTCCATCGTCAATGTACACGTCCGCCCGCTCTGTGACGGGCCGGGGCGGCCAGGACGTGGGATGGATCTGCGAGGCAAGAAAGACCGCGCGCATCGACTGAGGGTTGCGGGGCGCTTCGCCAAGGCGGCGGAGCTCTACCTCGCGCTCGCGCGCGAGCAGCCCGACGATCCCACTCTGCGCCTCGGGTACGCGGAGTGCGCACGCCGGGCCGGCAACGCGCTCGCGGCGGTCGCCAGCTACCAGCGTCGCGGCGGAGCTCCTGGTTCAGCAAGGCTACGAAGCCCGGGCCCGCGCGGCGCTGCGGCTCGCGCTGGAGCTGGCGCCGAAGCATCCGCAGATCACGCGCGCGCTCGAAGAGCTGGAGCCGAAGGGCGAGTCCATCGAGTCGGCGGTGATGGAGCTGGCGGAGTCCGAGCCGGAGCTGGAGATCGAGGTCAGCCCGGACGTGGTGCACGAAGAGCCGGTGCTCGAGCTCCCGCCGCCGGACGCCGCGCCGCTCTCCACCGCACGCGATGTGCACGTGCTCGGGCCGAACACCGTGGCCGTCCGCAAGTCGTCGGGCGATGGCTGGTGGGTGATCTCGTCGAGCGCCGAGCTGCAGGTGACCGAGGTCGCGCTCGAGCCCAGCGACGAGCCGGTGCTCGAGGGCGTCGAGCTCGAGTGGGTTGGATAGCTCCTACTGCCCGCGCGCGGCCCGCGCCTGCGCGACCTCCACCGCGAGGACGTCCAACTTCGTCGCGGTGCCCGTGGCGAGCCGTCGGGTGGCGATGTCGTGCAGCGCCTGCAGGCGCGTCAGGTGGTTCGCATCCGCCTGGGCGTCGTTCGCGGCGCGCTGGGCATCGTGAAGCCGCGTGGCCCAGGTGAGAACGACCTCCATCGTCAGCACGCCAGCCTGATATTGGCCCTCGGCCATCTCGAAGCCCTGCGACGCGAGCGTGACTTCGCTGGACGCCGGCGGCTTGGCGGTCGGCGAGGCGCCAACGAGGACGAGAGAGAGCACGAGCGCGTTCATGGCGGCTCCGAGGTGGAGTCGCATCATGCCACGCGTGCTTCAGCTGAACGCGAAGACGCCGTCGGAGATCGGGTAGCGGGCGATCTCCTTTTCGCCGCCGCGGTACGCGCGACGTGCGGGCACGGAGACCAGCTCCCAATCCGGCAGCACCAACGCGGTGAGGCTTCGGCCGTAGACGCAGCCGGTGTCGATGCCCACCGCGAACTCGCTCACCAGGGGCTTGGAGAGCACGGTGTGCCCGAAGATGAGCCGCTCCGGGCCGCGCCAGTGGTGGGTCCAGAAGGTGAACTCGCTGGGCGCCTTGCTCGGCCAGTAGCTCTTGCGCGCGGGCGGGTTCACGCACTGCGCGTGCAGCAGGTGGTAGCTCTCTTGCGCCTCGAGCGGCCGGTGCGGCAGCGCGCCGGCGTGGATGACCGCGGCGTTGTGCTCCGGCAGGCGGATGAAGGTGGGCAGCTTGGCGAACCAGTCGAGGTGGGTCTCGTCGAGCGCGTTGCGCGTCTCGAGGTGATCGGGCGAGAGCCGCGCGTCGTCGCGGTGGCGCTGCTGCAGGTGCGACTCTTCATGGTTGCCGAGCACGCACGCGTGCTGCATCGCGAGCTCCACACACTCGCGCCGCTTGGGCCCGCGGTCGACGAGATCACCCGCGAAGATGATCCGGTCGCTGCAGGTGGCGGCGACGGTGTCGAGGAGCTCGCGCGCCTCGTCGTAGCAGCCGTGCAGGTCGCCGATGACGATGGTTCGCGAAGACATGATTAAGCTCGGGCTAAAAAGTATATAAAATTGGAGCGCCCGAGTGGAGAAGCCGGGGAGTTGATCGATTTTGAGTCGATTGCCTTACCATTAGGCGAAAGCCTCCATGAATGGGGAGGCTTCTTGGATTCGAACCAAGATTTGGGCTTGTATGGCCTCTTCGGCCGGGCGCTTCGGGCCAGGTGACGCGCGGGCAGCGCGAACCTGACGCGAAGCGCGCCCTGCAGCATCAACCCTGCGGCGTCGACACCGGCCGCTTGGAGATGATGTTGCCGTTCGAGTCGACCCGGTACTCCCAGTTCTGGCCGCCCTCGTTCACCACGTATACGTAGACGGTGTTGTTCTGGGCCGCGTAGCTGCCCACGAGCATGCCTGCGGAGAGGAAGCTCAGCGCCGCAAAGCCGGCCAGCGGCGCCACCAGGCCCCAGGTCCCGTAGGGTCGCCAGCCCGGGTAGCCGTAGAAGCCGCGCGAGTAGGCGCCCCAGGTCGCGGTGCCCCAGGCCGGCCGCGCGTACGTCCTGCCGCCGTAGCGGTACGAGGGCCGCGCGTAGACCGCGCCCGAGCGGCCATAGCCCACTGCGCCGCCGTGCGGGCCTCGATAGGCCGATCCGCCGTATGCGCCGTGGACCGATGTGCCGCCGTACGCGCCCCGATAGGCCGTGCCGCCGTGCGGGCCGACAGCGCCCGCGGTTCCGTAGTTGGTGCGATAGCCCGCGCCCCCGTTCGGTCCGCGGTAGGCGCCCGCGCCGCTCGGCGTCCGGACCGCCTGTCCGCCGTGCGGACCCGTCGCCGCCGCACCGCCATACGCACCGTGCGAGACCGTCCCCCCGCGCGGCCCGGTGGAGACCGAGCGGCCGCCGCCGCCATATCGCGCATAGGCCGGCGACGCGCTCATCACGGGCGGCGAGATGAGCGCAAGGCTGAGTAGTGCAGACAAGAATCGGCGCATGACACGCCTCCCGGGGAGGACGTTCGAGAACACGCCTCCTGCGGAAACTTGGAGGTGGCCGGTTGATCTGCACGCCGCGCGGCCCAACGCAGGATCAGCGCTCGAGTGCTAGCCACCAATCCAGGCGAAGTGCTCGTCCACCAGCCCGGCCTTGCGGGCCACGGCAAGCTTCTTCCACTCCACCCGCAGCGACGCCGCGTCCACCATCTCGTCGCCGAGGACGATCGCGCCCAGCCCGTGCTGCACGTCGGCTTTGGCGTAGGCCTCCATCACCTGCCGCGCGCGATCGATCTCCGCGCGCGTCGGGGTGTACGCGGCGTGAATGGGCGCGAGGTGGCTGGGGTGAATGGCCCACTTGCCGTCGAAGCCGAGCTGCGCGCCGTCGGCGGCGTCCTGGGCCACGCGCGCCAGGTCTTTGAACTGGACGGTCACCGCGTCGATGGCGGCGATGCCCGCGGCCCGCGCGGCGGCCACCACGTGCGCGCGCGGGTAGTGGAACGCGGCGTACGGCTGCTCCGCGAAGCCCTTGGCCCCCACGTCGCCGGCGTAGTCGGCGATGCCGAAGATGAGCGAGGCCATGCGCGGGCTCGCCGCGGCGATCTCCCGCGCCGCGAGCAAGCCGCGCGCGCTCTCGATGAGCGCCTCCAGCTTGATGCGCCCCGGCGCGAAGCCTTTGGCCTGCTCGATGCCCGAGAGCAGGTGGTCGATGAACTGCACCTCGTCGGGAGCCTCGACCTTGGGGACGACGAGCACGTCCACGTTCTGGCCTGCGGCCTCGAGGACATCCACCACGTCGCGGTAGCACCACGCGGTGCGCACCCCGTTCACGCGGTAGGCGCGCACCGTGCTGCCGAAGCTCAGCGTGTTCAGCGCCTCGATGACCGACGCGCGCGCGGCGGCCTTCATGCTCACCGCCACCGCGTCCTCGAGATCGAAGATGACCTCGTCGGCGCCGGAGGCCGCGGCCTTCTGCATCATCCTCGCGGAGTGGCCGGGGCAGGTGAGCTCGCTCCGCCGCACCTCGAACGGGCGGGCCACCGTGAGCTGTTGGAAGCGCGGCTCGGTCGCGGCCATGGCGGGCTCCGGGCAAAGTCGAAGGGCCCGGCGGCAGCGAAACGCGCTGCGGGACCGGGCCCTTCGGAGCGCACCCGCCGCGATTCGAACGCGGGACCTTTGGCTTCGGAGGCCAACGCTCTATCCAGCTGAGCTACGGGTGCAAAACGCCGGGCTTGTAGCCCGCCACCCGGGCGATTGCAAGGCGAGCACAAGGGCGGGCGCGCCGTCGAACGCTCTCGGAAAAACACGCCGTAACCGGAAGCCCCCGCATCTCGTTTGGGAGGGAGGAGTGACAATTGGCGAACATTGTCGTGTACTGGGCCCGAAGTTGGTCACTTCCATCGGGACCCAAGTACCCGGACGATTCAAAGCTCGGGGGCTTGGAGGAGTAATGCAGTTCGCGCCCAAGTTCGGGCAGCACATCCGCGCGCTTCGCAAGGAGCGCGGGCTCACCCAGGAGCAGCTCGCCGAGGGCAGCGGCCTCTCGGTGGATGCCGTGCGCCGCATCGAGCGGGGCGCGTTCTCGCCATCGCTGGCCACGCTGCGGAAGCTCTGCGGCGGTCTGCGGCTCTCGCTGCGCACGTTGTTCGACTCGTTCGAGCCGAAGCAGCGCAACGAGGTGGCAGAGATCTGCGATTTCCTCGCCACCCGCTCGCGCAACGAGCTCAAGATGGCCAAGCGCGTGCTGCGCGCGCTCTTCGAGGAAGAGCGGACCTTACGGCGCTGATAGAGTCACCGGCGCCGCGAGGATGGCGGAACTGGCAGACGCAGCGGACTTAAAATCCGCAGACCGGCAACGGTCGTCCGGGTTCGATTCCCGGTCCTCGCACTTCCCAGCTGCTGGTCTCAGTCCTTCATCGCGAAGCGCGCGAGCAGCTTCTTCACGCGCGCCTTGCCCTCGGCGCCCGAGCCGGCCAGCCGCTCGCTGTCGATGCTCCGCAAGAGCACCTGCATCTGCGCCAGGTCGACGCGGCCGAAGTTGGCCATGGGCTCGCTGGTGTCGTTGTCGTCGTCGTCGGCCAGGAGCGCCTCGGGGTGCGTGTCGGCGTACTTCTCGAGGAAGGGCAGGACGACCTCGGACGCGCGGCTCTGGCTCCAGTCGGCCCAGGCGCTGCCGGGCAGGGCGGGCGTGGGCCCAACGAAGAAGAGCAGCGGGTGCTTGGCGTGCACGCCGCGGATCCAGGTCTCGACCTCGTTCGCGAAGGCGTCGAGCGCTTGTTCATCACCCTCGTCGGCGTCGCCGTAGACCACCGCGCTGAAGACGTCGGACATGCTCTCGCTGGTGAAGAGCACGTCGCTCCACTTGAAGAAGCCGGCGAAGGCGTCGGGCACCGTGGCCTGCAGCTTGAGCCGATCCGGCACCGACACCGGCTGCGCGAAGGCGAGCGCCACCATGCCCACCTTGTCCACCAGGTCGGGGTTGGGACGGCCGTGATCGAGGTACAGGAACGGGAAGTCGGACATGGCCCCTCCGCCAGGCAACACCAGAGCCTACCGCTGCTCCGGGATGGCGTGTTTGCAAACTGACCCTACCATTTGGTAGGGAGTCACCAACCTCATGGTTGCCTCTGCCGCCAGCTCCGCCTCCAACGTCCGCGCCCGCGCCCTGCGCGAGGCCAGGCGCCTCTTCGCCGCCCACGGCTTCGACGGCACCGCGCTTCAAGACGTGGCCGACGCGGTGGGCGTGACCAAGCCTTCGGTGCTGCACCACTTCCCCTCGAAGGAGGCGCTGCGCGAGGCCGTGCTCGAAGAGCTGGTGGCGCACTGGAAGGACGAGCTGCCGCGGCTCCTGCTCGCGGCCAGCGCCGGTGAAGATCGCTTCGACGCCGTGTTCACCGCATTGCACCGCTTCTTCTCCGAGGAGCCGGATCGTGCGCGCGTGGTGTTGCGCGAGGCGCTCGATCGTCCCGAGGCCACGCGGGCGCACTTTCGGCGCGCGGTGCGGCCCTGGCTGGAGCTCGTGGCCGGCTACATCCGCTCGGGGCAGGCGGCGGGGACCCACTACTCGACGGTCGATGCCGAGGCCTACGTGCTCCAGATCCTGGGGGCGGTGATCTCCAGCGCCGCGTGCGCCGACGTGATCTCGGCCGCGCTGCCCGGACGCGCGCGCCCGCGCTTCGACCGCGAGCTGGCGCGAATTTCCAAGGACTCACTCTTTCTGCCGGCGCCCACGCGCGCCACGAAAGCCCGGAGGTGACCGATGGCCAGCTTCTTCGATGACAACGAGGACCTGCGCTTCTACGTGGAGCGCGGCATCGATTGGCAGGCGCTGGCCGAGGCGTGTGAGCTCGGCTTCCAGGCGCCCGAGGGCTTCAAGAACGCCGAGGAGGCCGTCGGCTTCTACCGCGAGGTGATCTCGCTCTTCGGCCAGCTCGCGGCGGATGAAGTGGCGCCGCGATCCGCGCAGATCGACCGCGAGGGCGCGCACCTCCGCGACGGCGAGGCGCACAACGGCCCGGCGATGAAGGCCATCTTCGAGGCGCTGCACGGCGCGGAGCTGCACAAGCTCTGCTTGCCGCGCGAGCTCGGCGGCATGAATGGCCCGCTCGTCGCCTACTTCCTGGGCGCAGAGATGCTCGGCCGCGGCGACGTCTCGGCCATGGCGCACTTCTCGTTCCACGGCGGCATGGCGATGGCGATGCTCGTCTTCAGCATCCACGAGGGCTCGACGACCTTCGACGTGGCCGCGAAGAAGATCACCTCCACGCGCTTCGCGAAGGAGCTGGGCGAGATCGCGCGTGGCGAGGCGTGGGGCTGCATGGACATCACCGAGCCCGACGCCGGCAGCGACATGGCCAAGCTGCGCACGCGCGCCGAGCAAGACGCTGAGGGCAACTGGTTCGTCACCGGCCAGAAGGTCTTCATCACCTCGGGCCACGCGAAGTACCACTTCGTCATCGCGCGCACCGAAGAGGCAAAGGACGACGGCCACGGGCTCGATGGCCTCTCGATGTTCCTGGTGAAGGCCTACGACGACGCGCCCGACGGCACGCGCACGCGCTACGTCAAGCTGGATCGCGTCGAAGAGAAGCTCGGCCACCACGGCTCCGTGACCGCGGCGCTCGACTTCGATCGCGCGCCCGCGCAGCTCATCGGCCAGCGCGGCGAGGGCTTCAAGTACATGCTCGTGCTCATGAACAACGCGCGCATCGGCGTGGGGTTCGAGGGCATCGGCTTGTGCGAGGCCGCGTACCGCATGGCCCGCGACTACGCCGCGCAGCGCCGCTCGATGGGCAAGACGATCGATCGCCACGAGATGATCGCCGACATGCTCGACGAGATGCGCACCGACATCCAGGGCCTCCGCGCGCTCGCCGTGGCCAGCGCCCAGCACGAGGAGCTCGCGCACAAGCTCGCGCTGGGTGAGCGGCTTGGCTTCGGCGGCGGCCGCGAGCGCGAGGTCGCCAGGCACCGCCGGCGCGCGCGCCGCTTCACGCCGCTGCTCAAGTACCTCTCGGCCGAGAAGGCCGTGGAGCTCACCCGCCGCAACATGCAGATCCACGGCGGCATCGGCTACATGACCGAGCTCGGCGCGGAGAAGCTCTCGCGCGACGCGCTGGTGCTACCGATCTACGAAGGCACCAGCCAGATCCAGTCGCTGATGGCCATGAAGGACACGCTCGGGGGCATCCTCAAGCGGCCCCAGGCGTTCCTCACGCGGATTGCGCAGGCCAAGTGGCGCGCGGCCTCAGCGCGCGATCCGCTCGAGCGCCGCGTGGCCAAGCTGAATTCGATCTCGCACTCGGCGCAGCAGTTCCTGCTCACCCGCACCGCCGGCGACAAGCTGCGCTCCCTGCCCATGGGCCAGTGGCGCTCGGCGCTCAAGCAGCAGTGGGATCCCAAGCGCGACTTCGCGCTGGCCATGCTTCACGCCGAGCGACTCACGCGCATCCTCGCGGACGAAGCGATCGCCGAGCTCTTGCTCGAGCAGGCGCAGAAGTTCCCCGAGCGGCGCGAGCTCCTCGAGCGCTGGCTGGACCGCGCCGAGCTCCGCAGCCGCGCGCTCCACGAGGAGCTCACCACGCGCGGCGGGCGGATCCTCGCTTCGCTGGCGGCACCCGAAGCACCTTCCGCAGCGGCGGGTTGAGCGACGCGAGTCCTGCCAGTCCGAGCGCCTTCGTCGCGAGCCACAAGCCGGTCCGGCGCGGGCGCTGCCAGAAGGCCTCGAACGCGTCGTCGTCAATCAGGAGCCGCGTGAGCTGCGTGGCCACCTCGGCGTGGAGGGCGATCGAGAAGGTGTGGCGGCGCATGGGCCATGGGGTAGGCATCGCTGCGGCCGAGCGGAAGCGAGCGTTGAAAGCGTTTGTCGGATGTGGCACTAAAACGCCTGCAAACCTGTTGGGGTCGTATGGCCATTGACGAGCGCCGTCGCGACAAGCGGATCCCCGTCGACATGTGGGTCGAGGCCGAAGACGGCGAGGACCTCTACATGCAGCGCGCGGCCAACCTCTCGGTGGGTGGCGCGTTCTTCGCGCAGACCGTGCCCACGCTGGTCGGTACCAAGGTGAAGCTGCGCTTCCAGCTCCCGGGCGACGCCGTGGAGGTCGAGTGCATGGGCGAGATCGTCTCGGCTGCCGAGAAGGGCCTGGGCATGGGCGTGCGCTTCGTGGATTTGTCCGATGAGGCCCGCGCGAAGATCGAGAAGCTCATCGACGCCAGCGGCGTGTAGCCAGCCCTGAAAATGCGAGAGCCCCGCAGCCTGCGAAGGCGCGGGGCTCGTTCGCTTCTGCGATGTGGATCAGCGCGCGATCGCGACCTGCGCGCCGGTGTCGAGGCCGCGCGAGCTGCCGACGTCGACGCGGTTGTCGCCGAGCTTGCTGGCGTCGGTGACGCTGCCCTTGGCCCAGCGGCCGCGGCGGACGTCGCTGTCGGCGCAGTAGTACACGTCGGCGCCCACGGTGAGCTCGGTCTTGCTGGCCGCGCGAACGCCCACCACCTTGGCGTTGTCGACCTTGCGGCCGTCGGCGATGAGCAGCGCCGTGCCCGTGCCGCCCATCATCTTGCCCACCGCGTAGGTGGAGCCGTCGAGCACCAGCACGTCGTCGGCCTCGAGCTTGCTCGAAGCGCCGGTAGAAGCGGTGGCGCTCGCCTGCGAGCCGCTCTTGCTGCCGGCGTTGGCGGCGTGGTCGATGGCCGAGTCGGTCGCGCGGTCGCCCGCGTTGGACACCGCGTGGTCCGCCACGCCACCCGCGGCGTTGACAGCGCCGTTCTCCATGCTGTCCGCGAGCGCGGCGCAGCCGGTGAGGGAAGCGAAGGCAGCAGCGAGCAAGAGCTTGTTCATGGTCACCCTCTGGCTTGGGAATTTGTGGCCGGGACGGTACAAGCGGGATCCGCAGCGGTCAATCCAATCGCTGCCGCCCATGCTGGCCCGCTTCGAGCTGCTCAACGAGGACCCGAACACGCGCGCGCGTCGCGGCCGGCTGCACCTGCCGCACGGCGTGGTGGAGACGCCCATCTTCATGCCCGTGGGCACGGTGGGCTCGGTGAAGGCCATCGGGCCGGATGATTTGTTCACGCTGCAGGCGCAGATCATCCTCGGCAACACGTACCACCTGATGCTTCGGCCCGGCGAAGAGCTGGTGAAGCAGATGGGTGGGCTGCACAAGTTCATCAGCTGGCCGCGGCCGATGCTCACCGACTCGGGAGGCTTTCAGGTGTGGAGCCTGGCGGAGCGCCGCGACATCGGCGAGGACGGCGTCCACTTCCGCAGCCACCTCGACGGCGCCAAGCAGTTCCTCACTCCCGAGCGCAGCATCCAGATTCAGGAAGCGCTCGGCGCGGACATCATCATGGCCTTCGACGAGTGCCCGCCCGCTCTCGCGGATCGCGCGTACCACGAGCAATCGATGGCGCGGACCACGCGTTGGCTCTCGCGCTGCGAGAAGGCGTGGACGCGCGGCGACTCGTCGCTCTTTGGCATCGTGCAGGGCGGACTGCACAACGATCTGCGGAAGCGCCACGCGGAGGAGATCTGCGCGGTCGATCTTCCGGGCTATGCGCTCGGTGGCTACGCGGTGGGCGAGAAGCCGGCGCAGATGCACGAGGGTGTGGCCGAGAGCGCGTCGTACTTGCCGCGCGAGAAGCCGCGCTACCTGATGGGCGTGGGCACCCCGCTGGATCTCGTGGTCTGCGTGGCCGCGGGCATCGACATGTTCGACTGCGTGCTGCCCACGCGCACCGCGCGCAACGGCTTGCTCTTCACGCGGCTGGGCAAGATGACCATTCGCAACCAGCGCTGGGCGCGCGATCCGCGGCCGGTGGACGATCAGTGCGCGTGCTACACGTGCCGGAATTTCTCGCGCGCGTACCTGCGCCACCTGTTCAACGCGAAGGAGATCCTCTCCATGCGGCTGAACACGATCCACAACCTGCACTTCTTCCTGGACCTGATGCGCCGCGCGCGCGAGTCGATCGAGGCGGGCACGTACAACGCCTTCCTGCGTGACTTCCTGGCGAGCCCCGCGGCGGGCCAGCAGGTCGCCGAGGGCGCGTGAGCGTCAAGCTTGCGCGAGGACCAGCGCGAGCTCGGCCACGAAGCGCTCGGGCTCGGCGGGCGTGATGAGCAGCGGCTTGTCGTCGGTGAGCTTCACGACGACGAGCGGATCGATGCGCGAGATCCACAGCGAGAAGCGCTGGCTCGGCGTCACCAGCATGCCGAAGCCGCCCCACAAGCCGCCCGCGCCCACGCGCATGCCCCAGCCGTAGCGCTTGCGGAACTCGGCGTTGCTGAGCACCTCGGCGCTCTCGAGTTGGTGGCGGGTGATCATCCGCTCGCGCATCGGCCAGACGATTCGCAAGCCCGCATGCGAGACCTCGAAGCGCGTGGGCCGCATGAGCGTCCAGATGCCGAGCCACATGAGCGCGAGGAACGCGAATACGCCCCACATCACCCAGCGCAGCTGCGGAAAGGGCATGGGGAGCGTGGCCAGGATGGGGAAGATCAGCGGCAGCGGCAGCGCGACGATGGTCGTCGCGCGAATGAGGCCGTCCATCGGCGCGAGCGGGAACGAGCGCATGACGAGATTGTAGCTGGGCGCGTTGCGGCGCAGGGAGGCACGAGTCGCGTTAAGCTCTGCCCATGCCCGACGCAGGCGACTCCTTCACGCTCTACTTGCGCGGCGGCGACGGCGCCGCGTTGCGCAATTGCATCAAGCCCTTCGGAAACGGCGGCGACCTCGACCGCTGGAAGCTCGACGCGTGGGATGCGGAGGTCATCCTCGGTCCGGGCTCGCAGGTGGCGCTCATCCGCGTGCCCAACAGCGTGGACCACGGCTCGCTGCGCACGCTCATCATCGAGCTGCACCAGGCAGCGAGCGAGGCGGGCCTCGTGCTCAGCGACGACGTCCACAGCAAGAAATCGCCCGACGAGCTCATCGGCGCGTTCGGTCTGGAGAGCGATCGCGCCGGCGCCATGCGCGCGGGCAAGAAGAGCGCGCGCTGGAGCATGAACCAGACCATCCTCTTCTGGCTCCTGGGCGCGGGGCTGCTGGTGCTGGCCTACATCGCGTTCCAGTTCGTGAGCGAGACGGCGCACCGGATGTTGGGCGGCGGCTAAGCTTAACCAATCGGTTAATCCGCCTCGGCGCCCTTGGCCGGGCCCTCGGAGCCGTACGGCGAGAGCCGGCCGGTGAGCTGGTTGCCACGCTCGTGGGGCATGGCCTCGCGCGGGCTGCGGAAGTACTGCGTGGGCGAGTAGGGCAACAGGTTCGACACGCGGCTGGTGTAGACGCACGCGTACTGCTCCACCTGCTCGCCGAAGCGCGAGTTCTCGTTGCCCTCTTTGAAGAGCAAACCCCAGTAGCGGTTGAAGCCGGTCTCCACGGCGTTCTCGAGCTCGTCGGCCTGCCGGGTGACGTCTTTCAGCGCCTTGCGCAGCACGTCCAGCTCCGACTTCGACGTCTTCCGCTCGGCCTCGGCCTGCGTGCGCGCGGTGGCGTCGAGCCCGTTGCGATCGAGCCTTCGTTCGAGCGCGTTCAGGGTGAGCTTGTGCTGGTTCACCTCGTCGCCGAGGCGATCGCGGAGCATCTCGAGGTCGGCGAGCTTGTGCACCTGGTCGAGGTGCTGGTCGGTGTACGCGACCTCGTCCTCGAGCTCTTGAACGACGAGGCACGTGCGCCAGAGCGAGCTCTTCCGCGAGCGGAGGATGTCGCCGTAGATGTGATCGCCGATGTAGAGCACCTTCTCGCCGTGGACTTTGAACAGGTCCTCGAAGCGGGGCAGGTTGCCGCCCTGGTACACGTGGGCGCGCTCGAACTGCTCGGGCTCCTTGGTCGTGGTCACGCCGCTGACGATGTCCACCTCGTGGAACGGCCGCGTCTCGGAGAAGAACGCGGGCTTGTTGGCGCCCACGATCACCGCGTCGAAGTAGTTGCGCCACGAAGGGTACTCGGCGAGCACGCCGTCGAGCAGGTACTTCATCACCGCGTCGGTGTAGTCCCAGAGCGAGTTGGTGGCCACGAAGAGCTTCTTGCCGCCCGAGCGCAGCTTGTGGAGCGTGGTCGCGAGCTCGGGATCCTTGAAGATGAAGCGGCCGATGTCTTTTCGGATCTCGGCCTTGAGCGAGCCGTCCCGGTGGACGGTGTCGATGCACTCGCGGATGTCGTCGTAGAGCTTGCCGTAGTCGAGCT
Source organism: Deltaproteobacteria bacterium (assembly GCA_018266075.1). Taxonomy (GTDB): domain Bacteria; phylum Myxococcota; class Myxococcia; order Myxococcales; family SZAS-1; genus SZAS-1. The sequence goes on from JAFEBB010000021.1 coordinate 40,316, forward strand.
TCAGGCCGTCGGCCTCGAGCAGCTCGATGATCTCCGCGTAGAGGCACGCCTCGGGCAGCGCGAAGAGCGTGTCGATCCACGCGTAGCGCTCGCTGGAGAGCTTGATCTTCTCCTCGCGGTAGAGCTTGTAGAGCTCCTCCTCGGCGAGGCGGCGGCGGCCGTGGTACGCGCGGCCCACGTGGCCGAATCGGTCCATCTTGAAGAGGTTGCCGGCCTCGCGGTCGACCACCAGCCCGCGGATGACGAACTGCTGGTCGTACTTGATGTTGCCAATCGCCGGCGTGTAGCCGCGCTCGCGCACCAGCTTGGCGAGCGTCATGTCGAAGGAGAGCTCCTCGATCGCGCGCCGGTGGTAGATGGCGAGCGTGTAGTCCATGTCGAAGCCGAGGGCTTCGATGCGGTCCATGCGCAGGTTGCGGTTCACGAACATCTGCCGCTCGTGCGGCACCTGGTGGGCCGGGTGCTGGGCCAGCACCTCGAGCACCGCCGCCTCGACCAGCCCGCCGAGCTCCGCCACGGGGAGCACGGACGGCGCGCCCTGCGGAGTGGGCACACCATCGGGGAAGGGGAGCGGTCGGGCCATGAGGTGGGGCCCGTTCGGCCGGTCGGAATCGCCGGGCGGTGGGCCGATCTGGAAGGTACGGCAATGCTAGTCCGCACCTGCCGGGGCGCGCCAGGGAAGCAGCGACGCAGCGCGACATCCTGCACGTCCGAAAAGTCCCTACGCGGCGCGCACCAGCGCCGGCGCGAGCGCGGCGCGAACTTCGGTTGCGTTCTTCGGACGCTCGTCTCGCGGCTTGCTGAGCAACCGGGCCACCAGCTCGTCGACCACGCCGGCGAGCTCCGGACGAAGGGTGGCGGCGCGCGGCGGCGCGGTCTGGAGGTGGTGGTCCAGGACGCCGTCGTCGGGGAAGGGCAGCTGGCCGGTGCAGAGCTGGAAGGCCAGCACGCCGAGCGCGTAGAGGTCGGCGCGCGCGTCCGAAGCCTCGCCGCGGATCTGCTCGGGCGCCATGTAGCGCGGCGTGCCCACGCGCGTCGGCGCCTGGCTGCCCACGCCGCCGCCCGCGGCGATGCCGAAGTCCATCAGCTTCACCGCGCCGCCCGGCGTGACCATCACGTTTCCCGGCTTCACGTCGCGGTGGACGATGCCGCGACCGTGCGCCGCCTCGAGCGCTTGCGCGAGCTGGTCGAGCACGTCGAGCGCGCGGGGCAAGGGCAGCTGCGCGCGAGAGAGCACGCTCTCCAGCGTCTCGCCTTCGACGAGCTCCATGGCCAAAAAGAGCGAGCCGTCCATCTCGCCGAGGTCGTACACCTGCACCACGTGCGGGTGGTTGAGCGCGGCGAGCGCGCGCGCCTCGTCGAGGAAGAGCCGGCGGAGCTGGTCGTTCCGCGAGAACTCGGAGGGCAGCATCTTGATGGCCACCGGCCGACCGAGAAGCTGATCCGTGCCGCGATAGACGACGCCCATCGCGCCGCGGCCGAGCTCCGCATCGAGCTTGTAGCGCTGGTTTCCCGGCGGCAGCGCCGCGCCCGAGCTCGCCGGCCGCGCGTTCACCTTGCCCGTCGCGCCCGTGGCGATGCGCGGGACCATGGTGGCCTTGTGATCGAAAGCGGCCAGCGTCGCGTTCGCGGCGCCCGCAGGCATGGCCACCGGCAGCGAACCCTGAAGCGCTGACGCGGCGTCGGCGGCGTCGAGGTCGGTCGGGTCCGTCGCTGCCAGGCGCGAGAAGAGCGCGTGCGCCGGCTCGCGCAAGCCGAGCTGCTTGTAGAAGAGCGCCAGCGCGCGGAGGGCATCGCGATCGGTGTTGCCCGAGAGGCCCGCGGACACCGCGCGTCCGGCCAGGGTGCGCAGCTCCGGCTCGCGGCCCTCGGCTTGCCAGAGCCGCGCGAGCACCGTGAGCGCGAGCAGCTCGCCCGGCGTTCCCGGCGGCACCGAGTCGGCGAGCTTGCGCGCGGCCTCGGTCTGCCCCAGCCGCAGCCGGAACACCGACGCCTCCGAGGGCAGGTTCGCTTTCTCGAAGTCGGTCGCGGCGCGCTCGGTGTCTCCCATCCTCGATGCCAGCCGCGCAGCCGGCTCCCAGGCCTTGGCGCGCTCGTACATCTCCAGCGCCTTGGCGTGCTGGCCTTCGGTCTCGAGGAGCTCTGCGGCGCGGGTGTCGTCGCCGGCCTGCTCGAAGAGCTCGAGGGCGCCGTGGGCATCGCCCGAGTCCAGGCGCTCCTGGGCGCGCAGGTGCAGGGCTTCCTTGTCGCGGCCGAGCTCGCGCAGGAGCCGGGCGGCGGCCTCGGTGTCTTTGGCGCGCAGGTAGTGGTTGATGGCCAGGGCCTTTTCGCCGCGGGCCTCGGCGAGCTCGGCGTCGATGCGCGCCACGCGCTCGGGGTGGCCGCCGAACAGGTAGCAGCGCGCCTCCTGCTCGCGGTCGCCGACCTGGTGGAAGATCTCCGCCGCCAGCTCGTACTGGCCTGCGGCGAAGGCCTCGCGCGCGCGCCGGTAGTCCTCGGCCGAGCGCGTGTCCATGATGGGCATGCGCGGTCCGTCGCCGGCCGTGGGCGGCCCCACCACGCCGCCGATGTTGGGCCCTGGCTGCCCTGGCGGCGGCGTGGACACCGGCGTCCCCGCGGCGTGCGCGCCCTTGGCCCGCTTCTCGCGGAAGTCGAAGGGCACCGTCACCGGTCGATCGAGCACCACCACCCGGCGCTCCATGGCGTGGTTGCGAATCTCGCTCGCGCTCCGCGCCGCGGTGGCCCCGCCCACGCGCATCTGGAGCTCGCGCTGCGGGGCGCTCCGTCCGAACGCGACCAGCCGATACGTGCCCGGCTTCACCTGGCCCAGCGAGGTCCCCGTGCGCACCGAGACCGCCTTGGAGAGCACCGAGCGCAGATTTGCGGGGATGTTGGCGATGGTGGGGTCGAGCACGTCGTCCGGGACGCCGCGCATGGCCTGCTCCAACGCCTCCGCGAGCGGCTCGCCGTGCTCGGGAATCAGCGCGGCCATGAAGCGGCCCTCGTGACCGGTGTCGAGGACGATCTCCACGCGCAGGTGCGGCCGCTTCGACCGCTTGCGCATCATCAGCGCGCCCAGGCCCAGCGCGATGAGCACGCCGCCGCCGCCGAGCACGCGCGGATCGAGCCAGAGCGGCGGCTGCCCGGCTGGCGCGGGCGCGTCGGTCGTCGGCGGATTTCCACCCACGGCCGGAAGGGGCGGGTGGATCACCGGCTGCTGGGTTGGCTTGGTGCTCGCAGGCGCGGGCCTCGGTGCCGGGGCAGGCTTGGGCGCGGGGGCGGCTGGCTTCGGGACGGCCGGCGTGGCCTTCACGAGTGCCGGCGCCGCGTGGCTGGCCAGCGCGGGGTGGGCGTTGCGGTGGAACGGCGGCGTGGCGGCGAGCAGCGCCGTGAGCGCGAGGCCCAACGGCTTGCCCAGCATGAGCGCCACGCGACCTCCATACTCCGGGTTCCACGCTCATGTTAGAACTGCGGCCGTGGCGGACCAAGCAGCGGATTCGCAGTCGCTCCGAGTTGGCGCTCTTCACTGGGGGAGTACCCGAGCCGCGCCCGCGCGCGCGCTCCATCGGTGCCGCTCATGACCGACACGTCCATGCCCTCCCGACTGGGCCGGTTCAAGGTCCAGCGACGCTTGGGCCTGGGCGCCATGGGCGAGGTCTTTGGCGCCGAAGATCCAGATCTGAACAGGCCCGTGGCCATCAAGCTGCTCTCTGCCGAGCTGACGGCCTCGCCCGAGTACCGCGAGCGCTTCCGGCGCGAGGCGGTGGCCATGGCCTCGGTGGCGCACCCGCACGTGCTGCAGGTCTTCGAGCTGGGCGAGGCCGAGGGGCGGCCGTTCTTCGTGATGGAGCTCCTCGACGGCAGCGACGTGCAGCGCCTGCTCGATCAGGAAGGGCCGCCGCCGGTGCAGCGGGCCGCGCGCTGGCTCCTCGACGCCGCGCTGGGCCTGGGCGCCGCCGCCGAGCGCGGGCTGGTCCACCGCGACGTGAAGCCGGCGAATCTCATGCTCCACCGCGGGCGCGTGAAGGTGGCCGACTTCGGCATCGCGCGCACGCTCCAGGCGCACGCGGCGCTGACGTCGTTCGGCTCGGTGATGGGCACCCCCGACTACATGGCGCCCGAGCAGGCGCTCGGCCTGGCCGTCGACGCGCGCGCCGACATCTACGCCCTGGGCATCACCGCCTGGCAGCTCTTGGTGGGAAAGGTGCCGTTCGAGGGGCCGACCTACGTGGACGTGCTGCAGCACCAGGTGAAGACGCCGCTGCCTGATCCGCGCTCGTTGCGGCCGGATGTGCCCAAGGGCCTGGCCGACCTGATCTTGAAGATGGCCGCCAAGCGCGCGGAGGATCGGCCGCAGCGCTACGACGAGGTGGCGTCGGCGCTTCAAGCCTTTGCGGGCGAGGGCGCCGAGGCCCCGGCGTCGGGCCCGCCGGCGGCGCTGCGCTTCGTGGGCGGAGCGCTTGGAGGCAAGCGCGTGCTCCTGCCGCTGGGCGAGTCGTTCGTGGGGCGCCAGGTGGACTGCCTGGTGGTCCTCGACGATCCCCAGGTCTCGCGGCGCCACGCGGCGCTCACCCGCGGCGAGGCCGGCCTCAAGGTTCGCGATCTCGCCAGCCGCAACGGGGTGATGGTCAACGGCACGCGGGTGCCGGAGTCCGAGCTGAACGTCGGCGATCGCCTGCGCATCGGAGACACCCAGTTCCTCGTCGAAGCGGCTGGCGTGGGCGAGGCGCCCCCGGTGCCCGAGGTGACCGATCCGCATATGGTGCTGCCGATGGCAGCGCTGGCGCCCATGGGCCGGGCGGCGCTGCTCCGCGACCTGGCGCGCGATCTGGTGTTGGGCGCGCCGCTCAAGCTCGAGAAGCTGAACGAGCTGACGCAGATGTCGCTGTTCCCCCTGCGTCGGTTCGCGCTGGTGCGGCTGTCGGAAGGAAAAGTGCAGACGCTCTTCCACGCCTCGCGTGCCGAGACCGACATGGTGACGCCGCTCCAGGCCGCCATGCAGCTCTGCATGACCAGCGGCACGCCGGTCTCGGCGGCCGACGCGCGACGCGATCCGCGCTTCGCCAGCGCCCAGCCCCAGGTGGCCACGGTGCTCGCTGCGCCGCTGATGGGTCCGCAGGGCGCGTTCGGCGTGCTCTACGGCGACGCCCGAGAGGTGCAGAAGGTGGCGCCCGAAGAGGCCGTGGCCTTCGAGACGCTGGCGCACCTGTTGGCGATGCACGTGTCGAAGGGTTGAGCAGGCCGCTCGCGGCGATTCTCTAAGCAGCTTCGGTGTGGCATCGTTCCTGTCTGCGCCGCGGGCGCGCCAGGTGACGATGGGGCACACCTACCAGCTCGCGGCGCGTGTCGAGGCCGGAGAGGTCTCCGAGCTCTTCCGCGGCACGCAGAACCGCAACCGCGAGGTCACGCTCAAGCTCTTCGCGCCGCGGCTGAGCGACCCGGAGTACGGCAAGGCCCTCGTCGACGCCTCCCGCAAGGTGGGCGCCCTCGGCCACCCGGCGATCCTGCACTACGAGGACATCGGCACCGTGGAGCACCAGCTCTGCTGCGTGCGCGCGCACGTCGAGGGCTACCACCTGGGCACCGCGCTCTCGCGGCTTCAGTCGAAGGAGGTCGTGCTCACCGCGCCGGTGGCGCTGCAGATCGGCGTGGAGGTGATGCGCGCGGTGGGGACGGCGCACGAGGCGGGCCTCGTCCACGGGGCGCTCACGCCCGCGAACATCCAGGTCTCGCGCGACGGCAAGGTCTACGTGAACGACTTCATGGCGCTGTGGGCCATGCGCCAGGCCGCTTCGATGCGCGCGCTCGCGGACCGCGGCCGCCAGGCCTACCGCGCGCCCGAAGTCGCCAAGGGCGCCGAGCCCGATCCCGCCGCCGACGTGTACTCGGTGGGCGCCATCCTCTACGAGCTGCTCACGCTGCGCGAGGTCGCGGCCTCGCGCGGCGGCGGCGTGTCGACGCGACGCGATGTGCTCACGCCGCCCTCGCGCCTCGATCGACGCGTGAACGCGCGGCTCGACCCGCTCATCATGCGCGCGCTGGATCCGCTCAAGAGCCGGCGCCACAAGAACTGCCTGGAGATGGCCGAGTCGATCGAGGCCTTCCTCGCGGCGCAGGGCGGCGTCCCGGGACGCGCCGAGATCGGCAAGTTCGTGGCCGAGCTCTTTCCCAACGAGGTGAACCTCGCGGGCTCGAGCAGCGACTTGCCGTTCAAGCAGGAGTTCGGGCTGCGGCCGGTGGCCGAGGGCGTGTCGATTCCTGGGCTGAAGATCGAGGTCTCGGAGCGCATCTCGTACTCGCAGGCGTCGATCGACATCTCCGAGCTGCTCTCCGACGACGAGGCCGGTACCCAGGAGCTCACCGCCGCGGACAACGTGGATCAGCTCGAGGTGACTGCGCCGCCCGAGCCGCCCAAGCCCATCACCAGCTGGGATGCGCCGCCGGGCCAGCTCGATCCTGCCGTGGAGAAGCTGCGGAGCACGCCGGGGCGCGCGCCGCTCCAGCCGGTCGACACGCAGCCGGTCGATCGCGCCGAGCTCGACGCCAAGCAGAAGCGGCCCAAGCCCGAGCAGAACTTCGTGGCCAAGGGCGACTCGCGCACCGACGTCACCACCAACCCCACGCCGGCGTCGGACCTGCTGGGCGCCGCCGAGGAAGAGGACGAGTCGAAGGACACGGTGCCCGGCAAGGCCAAGAAGATCGTCGGGCAGGAGCGGGCGTCGAAGATTCGCCGGCCGCTCGACATCAAGGACGCAGCGCCGGAGAAGAAATCCGAGAAGCCCGCCTGGTACCCCAAGTACGAGCCGAGGCCGCCGCCGCCGAAGCCCAAGACGCCCTTCAGCCACTGGGGCCTCGCCATCTTCATGGCCGCGATCGCCGCGGTGCTCACCTACCTCGGCGCGAGCCACAAGACGGGCGGCGCGGTCGAGCTCCCGAAGGGCGAGAAGGGCGACTTGCACCCGGTCGCGCGGCCGAACGAGCCCAAGCCCGAGCCCCAGGGAGGCAAGGAGCCGCCGAAGGAAGCGGTGAAGGAGCCGCCCAAGCCGGTGCACCACGCCGCGCCGCCGCCGCCGCCCAGGCCGAAGAGCTTTTGCGTGAGCGTCGAGGCGGATCTGCCGGGCGCCACGGTGCGCATCGACAACGGCACACCGTTGCCGCTCCCGCTCAACAACCACGCGGTCGCGCCAGGGGATCACGAGCTCGTGGTCGCCGCCCGCGGACATGTGAAGAGGATGCACGTGACCGAGGCGCTGACGATGGCGCCGTGCGTGGTCCAGACGGTGCTCTTGAGCAAGGCCGGAGCGCGCTAGAGTGCAGGCTTCGTCGAGGTGCGCGTCGTGAGCGAGCAGCCAGCCAGCGATCCCATCCGCGTCCTGGTGGTGGAGGACCAGCCGCAGCTCTTGAAGAACGTCCTCAAGCTGCTCTCGGCCTATCCCCAGATCTCCGTGGTCGGCAGCGCCATGGACGGCGAGACCGCGCTGGTGGAGGCCCAGAAGCTCCAGCCGCAGGTGATGCTCCTCGACCTCGAGCTGCCGGGCATGAACGGCATCCAGGTCACGCAGAAGCTCAAGCAGCGCCAGCCCGAAGTGGAAGTGCTCATCCTCACCACCTTCGACGACGAGCAGAAGGTCTACGAGGCCATCCAGGCCGGCGCGGGCGGCTACCTCGTGAAGCGCGTGGCCGGGGAGAAGATCGTCCAGGGCATCGTCGACGTGTGGAGCGGCGGCACGGTGCTCGAGGCGCAGATCGCCAAGCGGTTCTGGAACTACTTCCAGAGCGTTCAGGCCCAGAACGCGGCGCCGAAGGATCCGTGGAACCTCTCGGAGCTGGAGCTCGAGCTTCTGCGCTACGTGGCCAAGGGCCTGTCCAACGCCGAGGTCGGGCGGGTGATGAACATCGAGCGGCGCACGGTGCGCACGCACCTCTCGCACATCTACAAGAAGATGGGCGTGAACACGCACGTCGAGGCGGTGGTGCTCGCGCTGCGCCACGGCCTGGTGCAGATGTGACGGCGTTTCTCGCGCTGTTGCTCGCCGCTGCGCCTGCGCCCGCCAAGCCCGGCGTCTATCGGCGCGCGGCCATCTCCGCCGACGGGCTGCACCTCGCGGTCTACCTCTACGTGCCCGAGCGCCCGCTCGTCGGCGCGCCGCCGGTGCTGCTCGTGCCGGATCTGGGGACCACGCACGACATCTACGACGTGGCGGGCGAGGGGCTCGCGCGCGAGCTCGCGTCGCGCGGGCTGACCGTGGAGACCTTCGACTGGCGCGGCACCGGGCTCTCGCAGGTTCCCGATCACGATCCCACGCTCGACGAGCTGCTCGCGCAGGATCTTCCAACTGCGGCGAGTGCTCTCGGGGATCGGCCGATGGTGCTGCTCGGCTGGGGGTTCGGCGGCGCGCTCGCGTATGCGGCAGCCGTGGGTCCGCTCAAGGCGCAGACCCACGGCATCATCGCGCTCAACGCGGTGGTCGACGCGGACGTGCCCAATGCGATCGTCGAGCGGCTCTTCGCCAGCGGCGACGCGCTCGATCTCTCGCGTGAGCTCGCGAGCCCCGCGCCGCAGCGCCGCGGCAGCCTCTTCGACTTGCTCTGGGTGCACGGCGCCACGCTCGACGCCACCGAGGTGAACGCGGTTCAGGCGCACGCGCTGGCGCCGCTCTCGGCCTCGCAGGTGGCGCAGCTCAACGCGTGGATGCACGCGCGCACCACCACGCTCGGCGGCAAGCCCTATCCCGACCAGCTGAGCGAGCTCGACGTGCCGGTGCTCGCGCTCCTCGGCATGCGCGACAACTGGAGCCACCCCGAGTTCGCCAGCACCATCCACGACCACGCGCCCAAGAGCCACGTGGAGCTGAAGCCGCTGACCACGTTCGAGGGCTACCGCGAGGATCCCGGCCACCTCGGCTTGATCCTCGGACGCACCGCGCGCGAGCAGCTCGCGCCGCTGATGGTGGACTTCGTGCGCGCGCAGACGGTGATGGAGGTGCAGAAGTGACCGCGCGCGTGGTGCTGGCGCTCGCGTTGGCGAGCCTCGGTGGCTGCGCCATCACGCGCACCTACTACGGCGAGCCGCTGCCGCTCGACGCCGAGGTGCTCGTCGCGCACACCGCCGACGGCGTGGACATCCCCGTCATCCACTACCAGGCCGTGGGCGCCAAGAAGCCGGTGCCGATCCTGTTCCTGCACGGCATCAGCGCCAACGCGCGCCACATGGATCTCGACGCCGAGCACAGCCTGGCCCGCTGGTTCGCGGCCCGCGGCTACGAGACGTTCTCCATGAGCCTGCGCAACACGCTCGACGAGCTCCTGCCCGAGAGCGCGCACCGCGCCGATCCCAAGAACACCAACTTCGACACGTACTCGCTCTACGACCTGCCCGCGGCCATCGCGCTCGTGAAGGCGAAGACGGGCGCAAGCGAGGTGGACTTCGTGGGCCACAGCATGGGCGGGATGACCCTCTATGCCTACCTCGCGCGCGGCGGCGGGAGCATCCACGCGGCGGTGGTGCTGGGCTCACCCACGCGGCTGCGGCTGGGCTCGCGCATCGAGCCGTTCATCCTCCACCAGGGCGAGACGGTGCTGAAGGGCGTGGACGTGGTGCCCAACGCCGCGCTCGCGGACCTCGTGGTGCCGCTGACCGGTACCGTGAACAGCCCCGTGGATGATCTGGTGATCAACCTCGAAAACGCCGACGTGGCCACCTGGCAGAAGATGGAAGCCATTGGCACGGGCGATCTCGCGGGCGGCGTGCTGCGGCAGTTCGTGAAGTGCATCGCCGACGACAAGTTGGAGAGCGCCGACGGCAGCATCGACTACCTGGCCGCGCTGCACGACGTGAAGGTGCCCACGCTGGTCGTCGCGGGGAAGGCCGACCACATCGGCCTCGCGCAGTCGGTGAAGGCTGGCTACGACGCGCTGGGCGGGGAGAAGAAGTTCTTCGTGGCCGGCGTCGAGAACGGCTTCGCCCGCGACTACGGCCACTGCGATCTCACCGTGGGCGAGCGCGCGCCGTACGAGGTGTATCCGCTCATCCGGCGCTGGTTCGAGCAGCACTAGGTCCTGCAATGGCCGAGCGCGATTCCCGATTGGAGCTGGTGGAGCGGCTGCTCCCGGTGACGCGCTGGCCGAGCCGCGCGGAGGCCGAGGCCTCCCGCTGGTTCAGCCCAGTTCGCATTGGCGCGCTCGAGCTGCGCGAGCGCACCTGGGTTCCGGCGATGGTGCCCTGGCGCGCGACCGAGGAAGGCGAGGTCACCGAGGGTGTGCTCGCGTGGTACCGGCGCTTCGCCCAGGGCGAGCCGGGCGCGATCGTCGTCGAGGCCACCGGCATTCGCGATGTGCCCAGCGGCCCGTTGCTGCGCATCGGCCACGACCGGTTCCTGCCCGGCTTGAAGCGGCTCGTCGAGACCGTGCGCGAAGCCAGCGGCGGGCGCACCAAGCTCTTCATCCAGATCATCGACTTCTTGCGCATCCGACGCCGGCCCACGCGCGAGGCGTTCCTGACGCGCTTCCTCGCGCTCGACGACGCGTACCGGGAGGCCATCTCGAAATCGCTCGGCCACGACGTGCCGGAGTCCGGGCTGCGCGCGGCGCTGCTCGCGATGGACGAGGCGCGGCTCGAGAAGGTGCTGCGTCCGCGCGATCTCGAGGCGTACCGGATGGGGCAGCGCCAGCGCGTGACCGATGTGGAAGAGCCGGAGATCCGCGAGCTGCCGTCCGTGCTGCCGAAGCTCTTCTCGGATGCGGCGGCGCGCGCGCAGGAGGCCGGCTTCGACGGCGTCGAGCTCCACGCGGCCCACGCGTACACGCTCGCGAGCTTCCTCTCGAGGCACAACACGCGCACCGACGGCTACGGCGGCCCGCGCGAGAACCGCGTCCGCTTGCCGCTCGAGGTGGCGCAGGCGGTGCGCGAGCGGGTGGGGCGAGGCTGCGTGGTCGGCGTGCGCTTCCTCGGCGATGAGTCGATCGACGGCGGCAGCGACGTGGAGGACGCCGCGTTCTTCGGCCGCGAGTTCGCGCGCGCGGGGCTCGACTTCTTGTCCATCTCGCGCGGCGGCAAGTTCGAGGACGCGAAGCAGCCGCGCGTCGGGCACGCCGCGTATCCGTACACCGGGCCGTCGGGCCACGAGTGCATGCCCACCACGCGCATCGCCGAGCCGGGGCCGTTCGGGCGAAACGTGCACCTCGCCGCGCGCGTGCGTGCGGTGGTGCGCGAGGCCGGCCTCTCCACGCCGGTCGTGGCTGCGGGCGGCATCGCCAGCTTCTTGCAAGCGGAAGGCATCCTCGAGCGCGGCGAGGCCGACATTGTGGCCGCCGCGCGGCAGTCGCTCGCCGACCCGGATTGGTTCAAGAAGCTGCGCCTCGGGCGCGGCAGTGAAGTGCGTCGCTGCCTCTTCACGAACTACTGCGAAGGCCTCGATCAGGCCCACAAGCCCGTCACCTGCCAGCGCTGGGATCGCGAGTTCACCGAAGGCGAGCCCGGCGTGCTGCTGAGCCCCGACGGCCGCCGGCGACTCACTGCGCCGCCCTGGAGCCCTTGAGTTTCCGGCCGTTGGCTGCGTGAGCGGCGCGCGACGCAACGTGTCGGCCGCGTGCGAGCGGCGACGACCGCTGTTCACACGCGCCCGCACCCGCGCAGGTCGGCGACTTGTCGAGCGAGCGAGCGGTCATTACGGTCAGGAGAGGTGCAGGAAACGGGCGTGGTCGGGGTCGGAGAGGTGGAGAAGATGCGCGCAGTGCTCGCAGCGGTGGTCTTGGTGGTTTCGATGGCGCCCGGTCTCGCGCGCGCCGACGGCAAGCTGCTCCGGGTGCCGACGCTGATTCCGGAGAAGTCGCTGCCCTTCAAGTTCTCGCAAGAGGCGATGGCGCATCATGCTGCGGGGGTGGCCCAGCTGAAGTGCGAGCTCAGCGATTCGGGCAAGCCCCACGGCTGCAAGGTGCTCAGCGGCGTGGCGCACGTGAAGGACCAGGAGCTCACCGACTTCGCCGAGGGGCTGACGTTCTCGCCGGCCATCAACAAGGACGGCGTGGCGGTGGCGCTCACCGACTTCCGCTTCCCGGTGCGCGTGGTGTCGCCCTTGGTGCCGCAGATGCCGAGCCTGCGCTTCTAACGGCGCCGGCGGAGTCCGAAGAGCGCGAGCAACGCAAAGAGCGATGCGCCGCCTCCGCTTGCGCCGCAGCCGCCTTCGACCTCGGGATCCTGAGGCTTGCTGCTCGGCTTCGGCTCCGGGTTCAGGCTCGTGCCGCCGGTCGTCGTGGAGCTGGACGAGCCGCTCGAGCTGCTGCCCGTGGACGTCGAGCCCGTCGTCGATTCTTCGCCGGTCGTGCCTGTCGTCGAAGTGGAGCTCGAAGCGGACGTCGAGCTGCTCGTGGAGGTCGATGTCGACGTCGTCGCGTTGGGATCCACGCAGCTCGCGGTGGTGCCGTCGACCTGGCAGATCTGGCCGTTGGTCGAGCAGTTCGTGAGCGTGGGCACGCCGTCGTGGCAGTTGCCGAGCGTGTGGCCGTCGGGGAGGCAGACCAGCGCGTCGCCCTGGTTTGGGCAGATGTCGGGGTAGGCGCAGCGCGCGCCCAGCGAGTCGTCGATGCAGCTCGCGCCATAGGCCGCGCAGTCGCCGGTGGTGATGCCGCCGTTGGTGCAGGTGCCGATGGTGTGGCCGTCGGGCATGCAGATCTGCGTGGTGCCTTGCGCCGGGCACGCCGAGAACACGCAGCGCGCGCCGAGCGAGTCGTCCACGCACGTGGAGCCGTAGGCCGCACAGTCGCCGGTGGAGATGGCGCCGTCCTGGCAGGTGCCGATGGTGTGGCCGTCGGGCATGCAGACCGTGGCCGAACCCTGCGCCGGGCAGGCGTAGAACACGCAGCGCGCGCCGAGCGAGTCGTCCACGCAGCTCGAGCCGTAGGCGCCGCAGTCGCCCTGGCCACAGTCGGCGCCGGTGAGGACGCTGCCGTTGCAGCTCGGGGTGCACGCAGGCTGGATGTTCGCGTAGCGAATGGCCTGGAATGGATTCGACGGCCAGTCTGCTCGCGTGACGGTGCTGCCGCTGACGTAGACGGTGAGGTTGCGCTGCTGCGCGGGATAGCCCCAGTCGCTCTCGTCGATGAGGACGGCGACGTTCAAGTAGTCGGCCCAGCCGGCGAAGAGCATGATGTGCTCGTCGCTGTTGAGCGCGTCGCCGGGCTGCAGCTCGGTGGCGTCGATGACGTAGGAGATGTCAGTGACGAACGGCGCGAACTGCGTGGTCACGCGGCCCGGGCCGCCGATGTCCCAGCAGTACGAGACCATGCCCGAGCAGTCCGAGCGGTACGGATCCCAATCCGGATTCTCGGGCCGGTAGCCGGCGCCGCAGCACACGTGGCTGTCGCAGCCGCCGTACGGCACCTGGCAGTACGGCATCTGCGCGTTCACCCAGTCCTGGGCGCGCTGCACGGCCTCGGGACCGGTGACCGCGAAGGCCGAGCCGGGCAGGGCGAGCACGAAGGCGAGGGCGGCGAGGCGCATGGCGATCCGGTCCCAATGGACACCGGATTGTCAGGTTCCTCGGCTGAGAGTTTCGTCGGTCCGATTCGATTGGCGCGCGCTGGAAACGATGGCGCTCTTAGCGCTTCGACTTCTTGGCCTTGGCCGGCTTCTTCTTGGCCTTCGGCTTCGACTTGCCCCAGAGCGTCGCCATCCAGCCTTCGACCTCGTCCGTCTCGCGCGGGATGTCGTCGGACAGGACGGTGCAGCCCTTCTCGGTGACGACGACGTCGTCCTCGATGCGCACGCCGATGCCGCGGTACTTCGCGGGCACGGTGAGGTCGTCGATCTGGAAGTAGAGGCCCGGCTCGACGGTGAGCACCATGCCCGGCTTCAGCTTGCCGAACTTGTAGGCCTCCATCCGGGCGGCGGCGCAGTCGTGCACGTCCAGGCCGAGCATGTGGCTCACGTTGTGGAGCGAGTAGCGCTTGTAGAACTGGTGCTCGTCGGCCAGCGCCTCGTCCGCGCTCATGGGCAGGATGCCGAGCTTCTCCAGGCCGTTCGCGAGCACGCGCATGGCCACGCGGTTCGGCTCGAGGAAGTCGTTGCCCGGCTTCACGGCCTTGAACGCCTCGCGCTGCGCGTCGAGCACCAGCTGATAGATCTCGCGCTGCTCCTTCGAGAACTTGCCGGAGATGGGCAGGGTGCGGGTGATGTCGGCGGTGTAGAGCGTGTCGGCCTCGACGCCGGCGTCGAGCAGGAGCAGCTCGCCCTTCTTCACCGGGCCGTCGTTCTGCACCCAGTGCAGCGTGCACGCGTGGTGGCCGGCCGCGGCGATGGTGCCGTAGCCCACGTCGTTGCCCTCCACGCGCGCGCGCAGGTTGAAGACGCCTTCCACCCAGCGCTCCGTCTCGGAGTGCGGCAGCGCGCGGATCACGTCCTCGAAGCCGTTCTGCGTGGACTTGATGGCCTTGCGCAGCTCGCTGATCTCCAGCGAGTCCTTGAGCAGGCGCATCTCCGACAGCGCCGTCGCGAACGCCTTGTCGCGCTCGGTCTGCGCGGGCAGCTGCGCGTCGAGCACGGGATCGATGCCGCGGAGCACGCGCCAAGGACGCGTCGCGCCCTCGTGCAGCCCGCGGATCATCTCCGGCAGCTCCTTCAACGGCCGCGCCTCGTCGATGCCGTAGCGCGCAGCGGTCTCCGGCACGCCCAGCCGCGGGCCGACCCAGAGCTCGCCCTTCGAGCGATCGGTGAAGAACGTGGAATCCGTCTTGCCGGGATTGGGCTCCACGAAGAGCACGTCGCGGTGACCGCCGCCTTCCTGCGGCAGCATCATCAGCACGCCATCCGGCTCGACGTTGCCCGTGAAGTAATAGAAATCCGTCCCTGGCCGGAAGCGGTAGGTGGTGTCGTTGGCGCGGACCTTCTCGTGGCCCGTGGCGATCACCAGCCACTCACCCGGGAACATCGCCGACAGCGCGCGGCGCCGTGCGTGGAAGTTCTTCGCGCCCGCGATCTTCGGAGGCAGCTTGCCCGCGGGCGCCTTCCAACCGGTGACCATGAAGTCCAGCAGCGCCTGGGGCGGCTGGAGATCGTAGGAGTTGGTCTTGGGCTGGCCTGCAGGAGCGGCGGGCTTGTGGGCAGGGGCTTTGATCATGGCGCGTACTTCCTAGCAGATCTGCAAAGTCCTGGGGCTGGGGGCTGGGGGGTGGGGCCTGGTGGAGGTCAATCGCGTGTCTTTTGGATGCGATTTTACGTCGCTCCATCCTAACGTTGGGCCGCCTCGCAGGCCGCGCAGGCAAGAACCGAGTACGACCATGAGCCAGTCCCTCCCCGTGACCGTCGCCGTTCGCCGAAGCGACGGCAGCGTCGAGCAGGTCCGCGTCGGCACCGCCACCAAGACCGACCAGGGCTTCTCCCTGCAGCTCGGCGAGCTCTCGATCGGCAGCGAGCCCGCGCCTGCCCGCCGCGCCGCGCCGTCAGCGCCCGCGCGCTCGGGCGCTCCAGGGGACCTGCCGACGGTCTTCCCGAACTACGGCCGCGCCAAGGGCAATCCGATTGCCGGCGCGAGCGCCAACGACCTCGAGTTCTACGCGAACGGCGCGCGTCGTTCGCTGGGCGATCCCTCGAAGGCGCGCTTCCACGACAAGGAGAAGCTGCTGCTCCAGGCCATCCAGGCCGAGCAGGCGCGCCAGGGTGGCGGCGGCGAAGGTCCGCCCATGGCCGACTCCGGACCCGAGGCCGAGAGCGACGACGAGGCCTACTGACGCGTGCGTCCGGGCTTCCGCATCGTCCACAAGCCGGTCGGCGACACGAGCTTCTCGCTCGTGCGCGCAGCGATGGACCAAGCCGCGGCGCTCGGGCTCGCCAAGCAGCTCAAGGTCGTCCACGGCGGCGCGCTGGATCCGTTCGCCGAAGGTCTGGTGCTGCTCGCGCTCGGCGAAGCGACCAAGCTCGTGGACCTGGTCCACGAAGCGCCCAAGAGCTATCGCGCCACGATCGCCTGGGGCGTCGAGACCGACACCGGCGATCCGCTCGGCGAGCCCGTCGCGCACGGCGACGCGAGCAAGCTCACCCGCGATGCGCTCGAAGCCGCGCTGGCGAAGTTCCTCGGCTGGCACGAGCAGGTGCCGCCCGCCACGAGCAACAAGCGCGTCGACGGCGAGCGCGCGTACGAAAAAGCGCATCGCGGCGAAGCGGTCGAGCTGCCGGCGTCGCGCGTGTACCTGCACGCGGCGCGGTTTCTGGACGCGAACACGCTCGAGCTGACCTGTCGCGGCGGGTTCTACGTGCGCTCGCTCGCGCGCGATCTCGGGCGCGCGCTCGGGGTGCCGGCGCACCTCTCGGCGCTGGTGCGGACCGCGATTGGGCCGTGGACGAAGGCGGGCGACCTCGTCGGCGACGCCCTGGTGCCCTGGCTGCCGTCGCGCGTGCTCGATGACGACGAAGCGATCGCTGTGGAGCAGGGCAAGCCGACTGCGATGGGCTCGCTCGCGTCGCCGAGCTGGTCGCTGCCCGACTACCCGATGCCCGAGTCGCCCATTCGTGCGCTGTATCGCGGAAAGCTCGTGGCGCTGCTGGAGAAGCGGGACGAGAAGCTTGCGCGGGTCACCGAGCTGCGCGGCGGACTATGACCCCGCGAGCGCGTCGAACGTCTTCTCGCCGCACAGCTTCACGGCCGCGCGCAGTCCATCCGAGCGCGAGCTGTCGATGGCGATGCTGTCGATCATCTTCTGCAGGTCGTGACGCATGAGCACCAGCGCCGACTTCTGCACGGTCGCGCGCTCGAGGACCTTCTCGTCATAGAGCGAGACGGCCGTCGCGGTCTCGATGGTGAAGTCCACCGCGTCGCCCTTGAGGGTGCCGCTCTTGGCCGTGACCTTGGCTTCGCTGGCCTGCTTGGCGCACGCGAGCGTCTTCTCCTGCCAGGTGGCCACGAGCTGCCCAATCTTCTGACGCGCGTCGTCCTCGGCGGCCTCGGGATGCGCGGCATCGTCCGTCTTGCCCACGGCCACGAAGCCCTTGCCGCTCGTGTCCTTGAGGTACTTCGGATTCCACGCGGCCCAGGCGGGCCCGGGCGGCGGCGGGGGCGGCTTCTTCTTCGACGACTTCTTGGCCTCGGCCGTTGTGGCCAACAACAGAATCGAGAGCAGGATCAGCGTCGAGCGCACGACGCGAGTCTACCCGGACGCTTTTTTCCCGTCCTTCCTCTTCGCGCGCAGCACGGCGATCTTCGTCGAGTGGTTGAACGGCGCGGGATCTGCCGGCGGCGCGCCCACGCGCGTCTCCGGGAAGCCCACGAAGTCCGCTGGCGCGGGGATGAGCTCGTCGAGCTCGAGGTAGCCGTCGGCGCAGAGCGACTGGAGCTGCTTCTGATACTCCGCGCCGGACACGAAGAGCGCGTTGTTCACCGCCACCAGCCGCCCGCCGTCGCCCACCAGCGGCCGAACCTTGTTGAGCAGCCGCGCGAACTCCTTCTCCAGATCGACCGTGCCCTTGTCGGTCGTGGAGAAGAACGGCGGATCCACGAACACGCAGTCGAAGAGCGCGCCCTGCCGCTTGAGCTCGCCCATCACCTCGAAGAAGTCGCCGCCTCGGAAATCGCTGCGCACCACCGGCCAGCGGTTGAGCGCGTACGAGTCCTTGGCCAGGTTGAGGTAGGCACGGTTCAAGTCGGTTTGCACCACCCGCTTCGCGGGCGCGGCGCGCGCGGCCACGCCCAGGCTGCCCGTGTACGCGAACGTGTTGAGGACAATCTGATCCGCGAGCTTCGCCTTGGCCCACGCGCGCAATTCGCGCGTGTCGAGGTAGAGGCTGGCGTCCTGGTTGAGCCGCAGGTCGAGCGCGTAGGCCACGCCGTTCTCGCGCACGCGTCGGTCCAGGTCGGCGGATGTGCCGAAGCGCAGCACGCCGCGACGCGCCTCCGGGTCCGCGCTCTGCTTCGACTTCACGAGCAGCGCGCGCACTTCCGGCAGGTGCTCGCGCACAAAAGTTTCGACCGTCGCCAACTGCGCGCTCGCCTCGGAAGCGCTCGCGGCGTGGTCGTGAACCACCGCCGTTCGGGCAAAAAGATCCACCGCCAGCTCAGAATTGCCCTCCAGAAAACCGTTGAACAGGCGCAGCGCGCCCTGCCATTGCGGATCGCGCAGGCCGGACCGGGCTTGGAGGGCGCGCAGCAGGATCGCGTCGAGGGAGAGGCTCATGCGCGCGCAACCTACCGCAAATCGGGCACTTCAAGGGGGTTGGCGTCGCCGTCGGCCAGTATGCGACACCACATCCCACATGGGGTAGCGAAGCGAGCGAGCAGCCAGGTATCGTGATTGCACAGGTGGGCTGTGTCCGCGCGCATGGCGTGCGCGGAAGGCTGATGGACGGCTGCTAAGTCGCGGAAAATGCGCTGGCGGTCGATTGAATATTCCGAGGAACCCTGACGCCGCTGTCAGGATTTCGCCGGGAGGGACCATGCGGAAGACGATCGTCGCGCTGGCAGGCTTGGCCATGGTGGCGGGGTGTGGAGGCCAGAAGTCCGGGTATGGCGCCAACGCGGGCAGCGTGGCCATCTCGCGCGACGGCAAGCTGGTCTACGCCGTCGACACCGACAACGACGCGCTCGAGGTCACCGACTCGAACACGCTCCAGAAGGTGACCGAGGTGAAGGTCGGTCACCTCCCGGCTCGCGTGGTCGTCGGCGCCGACGAGCGCATCTACATCTCCAACCGCGGCGAGCGCACGGTGTCCGTGCTCGATCGCAACGACAACTTCGCGGAGAAGGCGCGCCTTCCCGTCGGCGTCGAGCCCGTCGGCCTCGCGCTCGACGCCACCGGCTCCAAGCTTTACGTGGTCAGCGCCACCGACCTCGACGACGCCTCGCACGGCACGCTCACCGCCTTCGACACCGCCTCGCTCAAGCAAGAGTGGATGGTGCAGGTCGGCGAGGAGCCGCGGGGCGTGGCCGTCGTCGGCGACAAGGCCTACGTGACCGCGTTCAAGAAGGGCGCGATCACCACCGTCGACCTCAAGCAGCACCAGGTCTCTGGCGGCATCGACCTCTCCAGCCCCGACCAGCACAACACGCAGGTCGAGCCGGACGCGAACCCCAACGACATGGCCCCCGAAGCCGTCGTGGACGTGACGCCTTCGCCGGACGGCACCCGCGTCTATGCGCCGCACCTCTGGGCGCTCACCGCGAGCATCACCGCGGATCGCACCCTGTCGGGCGGCCCGAGCAGCGGCAGCGCGTATGGCTCGTCGGGTCCGTGCCAGAGCGGCGGCTCCATCGTGAGCGCGGGCATCGCGACCGTGGACACCACCACCGACACCTCGAAGGTGGACTCGCTCTCCGTGTGCAACGACCCGGGCTCGTCGCCGAACCCCGGCGACCCGAGCACCGGCCCCAAGGACTTCCCGCCCTCGCTGATGGCCACCGGCACCGCCCACGTCATCCAGGGTCCCGCGGCCGCGGTGGTTGACCCGAGCGGCATGTGGCTGTTCGTCGCGAACAAGAACTCGGACAACGTGGTGGTGATGCCCACGCACACCCGCACCATCGGCGGCGATGACAGCACGACCCGCATCGTGGTGCCCCTCGAGGGCGGCGCGGGCGCGGACGGCATCGCCCTGTCCAAGGACGGCAAGACGGCGTTCGTCTACGGCCAGTTCACCCACAAGCTCTACGTGATCCGCCAGGGCGTGAGCTCCACCGAGCTCAAGGTCAGCAACGCCATCTCGCTCGCCGGCGATACGCTGCCGGCGGATCAGGTCGAAGGCCGCAAGCTCTTTTTCAGCGCCACCAATCCGCAGATGACGGCGCAGAACGTCGGCATCGCCTGCGCGAGCTGCCACCTCGAGGGCCGCGAGGACGGCCACGTGTGGCACCTGTCGGATGGTCCGCGCCAGACCCCGAGCCTGGCCGGCCGCAAGCTGGAGCTGACTGCGCCGTACCACTGGGCGGGCCTGTTCCCGACGCTGGGCGGCTTCTTCACCGAGACCATCATCGGCCGCATGGGTGGCAAGGGTCTCGAGCCTGCACAGCAGGACCAGCTCACCACGTTCATCGAGGCCATGCCCGTTCCGGAGAACCCGTTCCAGGGTCGTCCGGACCTGGCGGATGCCCAGACCCGCGGCCTGCAGGCCTTCGTGAAGGCCGGCTGCGTGGGCTGCCACGCCGGCCCGGCGGTCACAGACAACAGCCTCCACAACGTGGGCACGCTGACCACGGCAGACCGCCTGGAGATCCTCGCCGGCGGGGTGGAGGACACCACCAATGAGCCCAACTTCCCGCAGCTCCAGGCGGTGAACACGCCGTCGCTGCTGGGCCTGGCCCGTACGGCGCCGTACCTCCACGACGGCTCGCTGCAGACGATTCGCGAGCGCCTCAACCAGGCGGCCGAGCCGAACACCAACGGCCAGGGCGAGCGCCACGGCGACACCAGCATGCTCAGCTCGGCGGAGATGGACGACCTGGAGACGTACCTGAAGTCGCTCTAGTCGGACTTGGTGAAGTTCCCGAGGGCCCGGGCGCGCACGCTCCCGGGCCCTCGTGTTTCTGCCCTCTTGGCGCCGGGGTGGCCCGCCTGTTACAAGGCCGCCCTGCATGAGCACCGCTTCCGACCGCAAGCTGCGCATCCTGGTGGCCAAGCCTGGCCTCGACGGCCATGACCGCGGGGCGAAGATCATCGCCCGCGCCCTGCGCGACGCGGGCATGGAGGTCATCTACACCGGCCTGCACCAGACGCCGGAGATGATCGTCAACGCGGCCATTCAAGAGGATGTGGACGCGGTGGGCATGTCGATCATGTCGGGCGCGCACATGACGCTCTTCCCCGCGGTGATCGATCTGCTCCGCAGCAAGAACGCGAGCGACATCCTCATCTTCGGCGGCGGCATCATCCCCGACGGCGACATCCCCGAGCTCAAGAAGAAGGGCGTGGCGGAGATCTTCCTGCCGGGCTCGAGCACGCAGGACATCGTCGCCTGGATCAACAAGAACGTGCGGGTGCGCGAGAGCGCGTAGCGTCGGAGTCGCGCATGTTCGAGAAGCTCCCGCGCCGCGTCTCGGTGTACGAGGTGGGCCTGCGCGACGGCCTCCAGGCCGAGCCCAGGTTCGTTCCCACCGAGGACAAGCTGCGGTTGGCGAACGCGCTGGTGGCCACCGGGCTGCAGCGCATCGAGGCCAGTAGCTTCGTGCACGCCAAGTGGATCCCCGCGCTCGCCGACGCCGACCAGCTCGTGCCGCGGCTGCCCAAGGGCCCGACCTGGAGCGCGCTCACGCCCAACCTGCGCGGCCTGGAGCGCGCGCTGGCCGCGGGCATCACCGAGGTGGCCGTCTTTCTGGCCGCGAGCGAGACCTACTCGCTCAAGAACACCAACAAGAGCATCGCCGAGTCGCTCAAGAGCAGCGAGCAGGTGGCCGTGGAGGCCAAGAAGCACGGGCTCAAGATCCGCGCGTACCTCTCGTCGGTGTGGGGCTCGCCCTACGAACCCGGCCCGGACATCGAGCTGGTGGTGCGCATCACCCAGCAGCTCCTGGACATGGGCTGCTACGAGGTCTCGCTCGGCGACACCGTGGGCATCGGGAATCCGTTGCAGACGCAACGAATCCTGGAGGCGCTGTTCTACAAGAACGTGCCCAAGGACAAGCTCGCGGTGCACCTGCACGACACGCGCGGCACCGCGCTCGCGAACGCGCTGGTGGCGCTGGAGCTGGGCATCACCACCTTCGACGCCAGCGTGGGCGGCCTCGGCGGCAGTCCGTACGCGCCGGGCGCCACCGGCAACCTCGCGACGGAGGACCTGGTGAACATGCTCCACGGCATGGGCATCGAGACCGGCGTCGACCTCGCCAAGCTGGTGCAGGCCGCGGCCATCGCGCAGGACCTGGTGGGCCACCCGCTGACCAGCAAGTACTTCAAGGCCGCCATCGGCTCGGGGGCGCACTAGATGGGCGACGAGTTCCGGGTCGAGCAGCGCGGCCACGTGGAGGTCTGGACCATCGACGGCGAGGACCGTCGGAACAGCATCTCCCAGGCGATGCTCGCGCGGCTCAAGGCGCTCGTGGCCGACGCGGCGACGCGCAAGCTGCGCGCGGTGGTGCTCACGGGCGCGGGCGACAAGGCCTTCTGCGCGGGCGCCGACCTGAAAGAGCGCGCGGGCATGAGCGAGGCCGACGTGCGCACGTTCCTCTCCACGCTGCGGGCCACCTTCCGCGCGCTGGAGCACGGCGACACGGTGTTCATCGCGGCGCTCAACGGCGCGGCGTTCGGTGGCGGCACCGAGCTCGCGCTCGCGTGCGACCTGCGCGTGGCCGCGCCGACCGCGGAGCTCGGGCTCACCGAGGTGAAGCTGGGCATCATCCCCGGCGGCGGCGGGACCCAGCGGCTGGCGCGACTGGTCGGCCTCGGACGCGCGAAGGAGCTCGTGCTCAGCGGCCGCCGAGTCAATGCCGACGAGGCGCTCGCGATGGGGCTCGTGAATCGCGTGGCGGGTGGAAGTGTCGTCGCGGATGCCGTGGCGCTCGCGGACGAGATCGCGAACAATGCGCCGATTGCGGTCGCCGCGGCCAAGCACGCTATCGACGAGGGCTTCGATCTGCCTCTCGACGAAGGCCTCGCGTGCGAGCAGAAGCACTACGCCAAGACGCTGCCCACGAAGGATCGCCTCGAGGGCCTGGCGGCGTTCCGCGAGAAGCGCAAGCCCGTGTACCGCGGCGAGTAGCTACACCAGCACGATGCGCTTATTCGCGCTCGACGCGCGCGGCTCGATCACGCGCAGCTCGAGCAGCATCTCCAGCAGCGCCAGCGCCTCGCGCTCTTCCATGTCCGCGAGCGACACCAGGTCCTCGACGGTCTTCGTGCCATCCGCGGCCATCACCAGCCGCGCCTGGGCGGGCGAGAGCTCCAGCTGGTGCAGCTCGAAGACCGGATCCGGCGCGGGGCTGAGCATCTTGTCGCGCGGGAGCCTGTCGCGCAGCTTCACCAGTGGCACGCGCAGGAAGCCCGCGAGCATCACCGCGGGCAACGAGAGCGCGAGCGGCATGACGTCGGCCTTACCCACCTTGCGGCTGATGAACTGGTGCTCGCCGTCGGGCCACTCGAAGGTGCTGGCGATGATCTGCAGCGCTTGATCGTGCAGGAGCGCGCTGCGCGTGTCGGCGCTGAGCAGGCCGAGCCGCACCATGGCCTCGCCGGTCTTCACCTGTTCGCGCGCGGCCAGCTCCTGCACCGTGAGCAGGTCGTCGGCGGTGAGGATGCCCTTGGCCACCGCGTGCCGCCCGAAGCGCTCCGCGGCCACGTTCGACGCGGCGTAGATCGGCCGGCCGGCATCCAGCCAGATGACCTTCACCACCTGGCCGCGCTTGAGCCGCAGCTCGCCGGTGAGCTTGCCCTGGTGCGCCGCCGCGAGCAGCCGCGGCACGCTGGTGTTGGCGAGGGGCGCCGCTTGCGGCCCGAGCGAGGCGATGGCGCGCTGCTGTCCGGTCGCCGGACGCGCGTCGCTGCCCGAGCCCCAGACCTTGCGCCCGGAGAAGGGCAGGTCGTCGAGGGCGGCGCGCTTTCGCGCCATGGCCTCGCGCTCGCTGGCCACCGCTTGCGCGGCTTCGGCGGTGCCGCTGGCCACCGGATCCACGTCGACGTCCTCGCCGAGCGCGAGCTCCGGCGGCTCTACGGGCGTCGCCGGACGCTGAATCGCGCCGGGCAAGAGCCCTTCCACCAGCGTCACCAGGCTGGTGAGCTCGAACGGCTTCTCGATCATCGCCTTGGCGCCGAACTCGTTCTTCATCTGATGATCGAAGATGAAGCCGCGAAACACGCCGCTGATGGCCACCGAGGGCACGTTGGCGCTCTTCAGCGCGGCCAGCACCTCGGTGCCGCGGATGTCGGGCAGGTGGAGGTCGACGATCGCCGCGTCGAGCGGGGTGGTCTGAACCGCGGAGAGCGCGTCGCGGCCGAGGAGGTGCAGGGTTACCGAGTGGCCGCGCTCACTGAAGGCGTTGGCGAGCAGCGCGCCCAGGTCCATGTTGTCGTCGACGATGAGGATGCGCGCCATGGTGCCTGTCGCGACCTTACCGCAGCACGCGTCGCGATGCGCGATCGGCCGAAGTATGGTTGTCGCATGAGAGCCTTTCACCACTTGGCTTTGCAGGTCGTCGACCTGCCGCGACAAGAGGCCTTCTACCGCGAGCTCTTCGAGCTGCCCGTACTCCAGCGCTGGCCCGACGGGCAGGGCGGCGAGCGCTCGGTCTGGCTGGGGCTCGAAGGCGGCTTCATCGCGCTCGAGAAGGCGCCGCCAGGTTCGCCCCTTCCGGTCCGGGGAGACTTCGGCGACGCGCGCGTGGGCTACTACGTCTTCGCGCTCCGCATCGAAAAGGCCGAGCGGCAGGCCTGGGAAGCGCGGCTCGAAAAGGCCGGCGTGGCCATCGAGCGGCGCACCGCGTTCAGCCTCTTCTTCCGCGACCCGGAGGGCAATCGGCTGGCCGTTTCGCACCACCCGGACGCGGTCGAATGACGCGGCAGTCGTGCTAGCTTCGCCGGCATGAGCGAACTGGCCAACGTCCTCCTGAAGCTGCGCGCCGTCACCCAGGAGCAGCTCGAAGAGGCCATCGACGCGCAGATCCTGAACGGCGGCCGGCTGGGCACCAACCTGGTCGAGCTCGGGCACATCACCGAGCAGCAGCTCGCCGACGCCCTGCAGACTCTTCACCGCGTGCCCGCGCTGCACGGCGAGATCGTGCCGCACGAGAGCGCGCTCTCGATGATCAAGCCGGAGTGGTGCGACAAGCACAACCTGGTGCCGCTGCGCTTCGAGGGCGGCCGGCTCTACATTGGCCTGCTCTCGCCGTACACGCCGGAGCAGCTGCGGCTCCTGGGCGAGCGGCTGGGCCACGAGGTGCAGCAGTTGCTCATCCCCGAGTTCCGGATGAACCAGCTCCTGCGCAAGTACGCCAAGGCCTTCCGTCCGGTGCGCCAGGTGGATCTCACGCACGCCGCGCAGCTCGCAGGCGAAGCCGTCGAGGAGAAGAAGGAAGGCACCGACGAGCTGATGAGCGAGGAGGAGTTCCAGAGCCTCTACGCGCAGGCGCTCTCGGGCGGCCGGCATTCGAGCCTCGAGGAGGCGCACGCCGAGCATGACTCCAAGCCGCTCATCGAGGCCCAGGAAGACCACGAGGCCAGCCCGCTGCACGGCATCCACCCGCCCGAGGCCTCGCCGCTGCCGCCGTTGCGCCCCACGACCAAGCCGGCCGCCGAGCCGATCATGGTCATTCCGCCCAAGGCGGTGCCGCTCCAGCCGCTCTCGTTTGCCGAGGCCCAGGCAGCCATCTCGCAGATCCACGATCGCGAGGGCGTGGCCCATTTGGTGATGCGCTTCGCCGCAGGCAAGTTCAAGCGTGCGCTGCTGTTCACGCTGCACGGCGAGGTCGCGACGGGCTGGGAGGGCGTGGGCGAAGGGCTCGCCGGCAACCGCGCGCGCCGGGTGGCGGTCCCCATGGCGCCGGGCGGGCCGTTCGCGCTGGTGCGGAAGAGCTGCTCGCACTTCATCGGGCCCTTCAAGAGCGACCCGGGCATCGACGCGTTCTTCAAGCTGGCCGGCGGCGCGCCCCAGACGGCGCTGCTCATGCCCATCCTCGCGCGCGGGCGCGTGGTGAACATCCTCTACGCGGATCACGGCGCGCAGAAGCCGACCACGCCCGACATCGGCGAGCTGATGATCCTCGTGCAGAAGGTGGGGCGCACGTACGAGGAGTTCCTGGCCAAGCAGAAGAAGGCCAAGCTCGCGGCGCTCGCGGTCGCGCGCTAGTCGCAACAACTCAGTCACAAGCTGTAGCGGCTTTCTTGACCGATCGCGATTCGGTGCGACGCTCTCCTCACGAGCGCGAGCGCGTCGCTCGCAAACCGGAGAAGGAGCCGCACATGTCCAGCTGCCGCAAGTCGCCCCGCGTTGCCCTCGACATCTTCCTCAATAAGTTCATCGAGGGGACGCCGTTCCTCTGCCGCTCCACCGACATCTCCGCCGAGGGCATGTACGTGGGCACCTTGATCGAGCCCACCCTCGACGCGGCCAACGAGACCGAAGGCGGCACCGTGGGCCTGCAGTTCCAGCTCCCTGGCACCGAAGAGGTCATCTACGCCGAGGGCGAGATCATCCGCAGCCAGCAGCGCAAGCGCGCCGTGGGCTACGGCATCAAGTTCACGCACCTCGCGCGCCGCCACCAGGCGCTCATCGAGAATTACGTGCGCGTCCGCCTCGCGGCGTAGCCGGCGTTTGCGCGCGATCGCGTGATCGCGATCTCACAAAAAAAAGGGACGCGGGCCTGTGACTCCAGTCACAGCAACCCTGCGTCCCTTCTGGCATTCTGGGCCAACATCGACTTGACCTGCATCGAAGGTGCGTGGTCTCGTCGAAGCGATTTTGAAGCGCCTTTCAGCACGCCGTCATCACACGGCCGGGGAGTGAGAACGCCATGCGGCACGTCCTGCTGTCTGCTTTGCTCGTCGTTCCGGTGGTGGCCTCGGCCGCTCCGGCGCCGGAGCACAAGGGCTCGAGCGCCAGCCCCGACTGGCAGAACCAGATGCTCAAGGCCACCGGCCAGGGCGCGCCCGACACGCGCAGGCAGCAGTCGCCTGCGGCCGCGCGCATCCAGGCCGAGAAGGCCGCAGAGATGGACGCGCTCCGCAACATCCTCGGCAAGGTCAAGGGCCTCTCCCTCGAGGGCAGCCAGACCGTGGGCGACAAGCTCGCGGCCAACGCCGACCTCGAGGGCCGCATCCAGGGCGTCATCAAGAACTGGACCATCACCGACAAGCGCTACTTCAGCGACGGCGGCGTCGAGGTCGACGTCCAGGTGAAGCTCGGCGACGTGATCAGCGAGCTGCTCGGCGGCGAGGTGGGCACCAAGGTGGCCGCCGCCAAGCCCGCCGCGGCCTCGCCGTTCTCCGGCCTCATCGTCGACGCCAAGAGCGTGAAGGTGCAGCCCGCGCTCGCGCCGCACATCGTCGACGAGGCCGGCAAGCCCGTGTACGGCGCGGAGAACGTGCAGAGCGACGCGGTGAAGGCCCACGGAGTGGCCGGCTACCTCAAGGCCGTCGGCGATGCGAAGAAGAACGCGTTGATGGGCGACAAGCCCCTGGTGGTGAAGGCCCTCAAGGCCTCG
The DNA here is from genome assembly GCA_018266075.1 of Deltaproteobacteria bacterium. GTDB lineage: Bacteria > Myxococcota > Myxococcia > Myxococcales > SZAS-1 > SZAS-1. The sequence goes on from JAFEBB010000021.1 coordinate 67,417, forward strand.
GGCCCGGACCTCACCATCTCCAACGCCGATGCTGACAAGGTGCGCGACGCGTCCTTCCTGGCCGAGGGCCGGGTGATCATCGTCGCCGACTGACCCACCCAACTCTCGACTTCGACGGCTCTGGAGAAACCATGAAGACGCTACTGATTGCCGCGAGCCTCTTTGCCGCGACGTCCGCCTTCGCCGCGGACGGCTCGTTCACCAAGGTCGACAAGGCAGAGGGCTCGGCCGCCATCGAGAACGGCAACACCAAGCTCGCCCACCAGCAAGCGCTGGACGCGGCCATCCGCGACGCGCTGGTCAAGGGCGCCGGCGCCCAGCTCGACAGCGTGACCATGACCGAGGGCGCGGAGCTGGTGCGGGACACCATCTTCGTGCACGCCAACGGCTACGTGAAGTCGTACTCGGTGGCCGAGGACGCCCAGCAGCAGGACGGCACCTGGCTGGTGCGCCTGCAGGACGTGGTCGTCGGCACCGGCGACCTGAGCAAGGACGCCGCCGCCGTCCGAGCGGAGCTGATTCGCCGCGGCCACCCCCGCCTCTACGCCCTCATCCGCGAGCAGGCGGTGGAGACCATCAGCGGCAAGAACCCCGGCGAGAAGGAAAAGGCCGGTTCGGCGACCCTCGCCCAGCTCTCGCAGGGCGTGGTGGAGCAGGGCCTCATCTCGCACATGACCCCCATCGGCTGGCAGTTCGTGGATCCCCAGGTGGCGTCGGGCAAGGTCCACGTCGAGAACGCCATGACCACCGACCTGGGCAACTTGAACGGCAAGGACTTCGCGCTCACCGGCGCGGACTACGTGATCCTGGGCAGCGTGATTGCCCGGCCCGTGGAGGGCGGAGCGTTCGGCGTCTCCACCGTGCAGCTGCGCACCGTGCTGTACGTGAAGGCCACCGACACCGGCGAAACCGTGGCCTCCGTGGAGAAGAGCGAGAACGTGGCCTCCACCTTCTCCATCAACGACGCGTCCACCAAGGCCATGGAGAAGGCCGGCGCCGAGCTGGCCGAGGCGCTCCAGAAGCAGGTGCTCGAGCTCTGGCGCAAGCAGCGCGGCGGCGTGGGCAAGGTGGTGCTCACCGTGGCCGTGGCCGACTACGACACCCTCCAGGCCTTCGAGGAGCAGCTCTCCAAGGGCGTGGCCAACGTGAAGAGCGTCGACGAGGTGAGCTTCAACGACGGCCGCGCGGAGCTCTCGGTGGGCCTCGCCGGCACCAGCCCCAAGCAGCTCGCGGGCAGCCTGTCGAGCAAGTCGGTGAAGGGCATGCAGGTCAAGGTCACCAAGGTCACCACGAACACGGTGGAGGTCAAGCTCGTCCGGTGAGGTGGCTCCTGCTCCTCCTGCTGGGCGGCTGCGCCAGCGCGCCCCCGACGCCGTTTCCCCAGCTCGCCCAGGTGAAGGGCAGGGAGGCGCCGCCGGGCAACCTGGTGCTCCAGACCGCCCCCCAGGACGCGCAGGTGGCGGTGGACGGCGTGGTGCAGGGGCTGGGCTCGGACTTCGACGGCGTGCACGGCGCGCTCAAGCTCAAAGAAGGTGAGCACAGCTTGAAGGTCACTCGCGACGGCTACCGCCCCTTCGCCGCCACGGTCTTCACTTCCGACGATGGCAGGCAGACGCTGCAGGTCTCGCTGGACAAGCTTTAGGAACGAGGAGTGAGGCACATGAGGCATGCATGGGTGGGCGCCGCGCTGGCGGTGGTGCTTTCGACGCCGGGCGTGGCGCTGGCCGCCTCGGCCGGTTCGATCACGTTCCTCGAGGGCAAGGCCTTCCGCGCGCCGGGCGGTGACGCGAGCAAGCAGGAGCCGCTCGCCAACGGCGGCAGCGTGGAGGCGGGCGACCTCATCAGCACCGAGGCCAAGAGCCGCCTGGAGATCACCCTGGCGGACTCGAGCATCGTGCGCGTGGGCCCCAAGTCCGCGACCCAGCTCAGCCAGGCCGACTTCGCCGACGGCCAGCGCAAGGTCTCGGCCAAGCTCGTGCTCGGAAACGTCTGGGCCAAGGTCTCCAGCGCCCTGGGCGGCGACCAGAAGTTCGAGGTCACCACCGAGCGCGCGGTGGCCGGCGTCCGCGGCACCACCTTCCGCGTGGACTCGCGCAAGGACAAGGTCGTCGTCGTCAAGGTCTTCGCGGGCGCGGTGGCGGTGGCGGGCAGCTCCATTCCCCGGCCGCTGGCGCCGGAGATGGCCTCCGACAAGAAGCCGGGCCGCACCCAGGTGGCGGGGCCGCACCAGGTATCGAAGGCCGAGTGGGAGAAGATCGTGGGCGCGCAGATGAAGATCACCGTGGCCGCCGACGGCAAGCCCGGCGAGCCCGAGAAGTTCGCCGACGCCGACGAGTGCAAGGACGACTGGACCCGCTGGAACCGCGCGCGCGACGGCGAGCCCTGCGCGAAGTAGCTCAGCGAAGCGCGTCGACGTGACGGACGGGCGTGGGCCATGCGGCTCGCGCCCGTTCGATTTTTGGCGGCCGCATTCGGCTGGTTCGGGCTCGGGGAGTCTGGGTTAGAGTGACGGTTCGAGGAGCGAGGCCGGACCGTGTACCACCCGCAGTTCGACCAGCTCACGGCGTACGCCACGGGCGAGCCGTTCAAAGAGCAGGTGCTCGCGGCAAAGGCCGAGTACGTCGGATACACGGGCGAGGTCTTCGACGACGACCGGTCGTTCGAGCCGCGCATGGCCTCGTTCCTGGAGTTCTACCTCTTCGACCGCAAGCTGCCCGCCCAGGGGCTCACGCCCGCAGAGCTCTTCCTGCGCGAGCGCGGGCCAACCGTGAGCCCCGACGAGCGCCAGAGCCTCGAGGGCTTCACCCAGACGCTCCACTCCATCTTCGAGGTCCGCAAGCTGCACCCCGGCGGCATCCGGGTGCGCGAGCTCTTCACCGGCAAGGACCACGAGGTCTACGAGCGGCGCTCGGTGGCGGGCATGAGCAAGGGCGACATCCTCGAGGCCCGGCTGATCCCCAACCAGGGCCGCGAGCTGTTCGCGCCGGCGTTCTGCTACCACCCCAAGGAGGCCCGCAAGGCCATCCTCAAGGAGCTGAAGCGCCAGAAGAAGAAGCCCGACCCGGACTTCACCCCGCAGAAGCTCATCTTCACCCTCTCGCGCATGGCGCTGAAGGTGGAGCGCTACCGGAACATCGCGGTCGAGGCCATCTACACCTTTGACCAGAAGACGATTTAGCGACCTGCGGGCGGCGTGACGCTGTCGTTCACGTAGACGCGCACGTCCCAGAGGCAGCCCTTCTCGGCGCTCGGGGCCACGTCTAGCTTGCCCACCCAGGGCAGGGCGGCGAGATCGGTCGCGACCTGCGCCGCGCCGGCCTTGGCCTTGTCGGCCTCCCGGGTGCAGTACTCGATGCGCGACTTGCCTGCGTCGGTGGTCATCTTCGGGCCCCACCAGACGACGGTGGTGTTGCGGCTGCGGTTCTGATCGATGAGGTGGTCGAGCAGGTAGTTCATGGTGCGCGCCTTGGCGTCCTTGGAGCGGAGCTCCACGCCGATGCGCTTCTCGCAGCCCTGGTAGTGGCAGTAGTACGAGCCCGACTCGAAGAGCACGCCCGGCGCCGTCGAGTCCACCAGCAGGGCGCGCTCGGCCGCGAGCTGCACCTTGGCGGTGTAGTCCTTCTTGAGGTCTTTGCACTGCGGACCGGCGCAGCTGCTCAGCTTCACCGTGATCACGTCGTCCTTCAGCGTCCACCTGCCCTTGAGCTCGGCGGCCTTGCCCTTGTTGGCGTCGAGCTGCTCGGCGCGGTACTTGCCGCCGTTGTCGAAGGCGATGAAGTGATCGGCGGGGCCGATCTCCAGCGAGTCGATGAACTCGGCGAGGTCGGCGTTGTTGGCCGGGGCCGAGAGCGTCAGGGCAGCGAGGGCAGCGACGAGCATGCGTCCTCCGAAAAATCAGTGCGCGAAGATCTGCGCGAAGACCACCAGGCCAATGTAGCCCACGCAGCACAGTCCAAACGGGATGAGCACCGCCGCGGCTGCACGGCCGCCGCTCATCTGGTGCACGCTCTTGTACGCGAGGATCTGGCAGGCGATGCGCCAGATCTCCCAGATGTACACGCCGCACGCGGGGATCACGCCGAACATGGCCGGCGACATGCCGTAGCAGTAGCCGCGGAAGGTGGCCCAGTACCCGGCTTTGCCACCACCCGCGATGAGCAAGCCGAGGTGGTCGATGCCCGCGCAAATGAAGACGCGCATGATTGCGTAGATGGGGATGAAGACCGCGATGCCAACGATCACGCCCACCGCAATGCCAGCGATCATCGCGCCACTCGTGTTCTCGGAGAGCTCCTTCGCGCCCACGATCCCAGCGATGAGCCCGACCACGCCGTACAGAACGAGCGTGCCCACGAAGCCCAAGGCCGTGCTGACGATCGCGAAGCTCATCGCGTCCCAGAATTGACCGGTGGGCGCGAGGCCTTGGTACGTCTTGTCGGGAGCGAAGGCGCCTTCCTTCGCCGTGAGCCAGTAGGCGCGGAACATGCCCAGCTGCTCGCGCTTCTCCCAGGGGATGTCCCAGGTGCCGAGGTGCACGCGCTGGGCGCAGCTGGCGCAGAGGGCCTTTCCGTCGGGGGCCTGGCGCACGCACTGGCCACACGCGAAGTTGCCGCAGCGCGAGCACACGTTGCGCGCGGGAACCGTTGGGTGCGCGGCGCAGCGGGCGCCGGCGAGCTCGCCGCCGAGGGCAGGATCAGCCGGAGGCTGGGGCACCGCGGGCTGCGGCGGAGGCGCGGGCTCGCTCGGCGCGGCACCGCTCGCGCGCTGGCGCTGCTCCAGCATGCCGCCGCACTCGGGACAGAAGCGGGCGCCCGGCTCGGCGCAGACCTTGCCACAGCGGGTACACACGGACTCCATCTCAGGCCTCGCGCACCGCGGTGAGGTAGGCCTCCAGCCGCTTGCGGGTCTCGCTGCGGACGGAGAGGAAGCGCAGCCCCACGCCCGGCGCGCGGACCACGAGCTGGTCGAGCTCGGGGTGGAGCGCGGCGCGCAAGGCGGTGCCGGAGCGGGTGACCACCGCGTCCACGGTGACGGAGCCTTCGGGCAAGTCGAGCGTCAGCCGCGCCGCGGCGCCGGCCGGCGAGCGCCGCTCGGTCTCGCAGAAGGCGCTGCCCACCGAGAGGTCCACCACGTGCACGTCCACGCCCGGGCTGGGGCCGAGCTGGAGCGAGCCGGTGAGCTCGACGCGCTGCCGCAGCCAGCGCGGGTACACGGACTGGACGGTGGTCATGGCGCTCCACTCTCGCCCGGCCTCGCGCCGGCGCGCAATCGCCTCGAGAGGGCACGGCGCGGCCAAGGATTGACTGCAAGAGCGCGTCACGCTCTCGCCACATGCTCAGACAAGGGTTGCCGGAGCGTGCCGCGTGTGCAAGCGTCGAGCGTCTCCAAACGAGGTGAGCCATGGCCGACTTGCAACCTGCGCAGCCCGCGACCCCCGACACCGTCCGCGACCAGGACAAGATCATGCTGGTGCTGGCCTACTTCGGGATCTTTGCGCTCATCCCGTACCTGACGGTGAAGGACAGCGACTACGTGAAGTGGCACGCCAAGCAGGGGCTCACCCTCGCGGGCACGGTGATCGTGGCGGAGATCGCCCTGGGCATCGTGATGAGCATCCTCACCGCCATCATCCACGCCTTCGGCATCCTCTTCAGCTGCATGATGCCGCTCATCGGCCTGGGCATCCTGGGCACGTCCATCTACTGCATGGTGAAGGCGTTCGCCGGCGAGCGCTGGCGCATCCCCGTGGTCGCCGACCTGGCAGAGAAGTGGTAGCTCGCGGCGGGCTCGTTTCGCTTTCGCTCCCGGCGCGCCCTCGCTAAATAGGGCGCGTTCGGAGGGCGGAGGAACAATGAAGCTCGCAGAGCGGGTGAAGGCAGCGCAGCCGTCGGTGACGCTGGCGCTGAACGCGAAGGCCCAGCAGATGGCGGCCGAGGGCCGCGACGTGGTGAGCCTGGCCGCAGGCGAGCCCGACTTCGACACGCCCGCGCACATCGGCGACGCGGCCATCGCGGCCATCAAGGCCGGCTTCACCAAGTACACGCCGACGCGTGGCATCCCCGAGCTGCGCAAGGCCATCTGCGCCAAGCTCGAGAAGGACAACGGGCTCAAGTACACGCCCGAGCAGGTGCTCGTCAGCGCGGGCGCCAAGCACTCGCTCTACAACGTGTTCCAGGCGCTGCTCGAGCCGGGCGACGAGGCGATCATCTTCTCGCCGTTCTGGGTGAGCTACCCGGACATGGTGGCGCTCGCGGGCGCCAAGCCCGTCTTCGTGGAGACGCGCGCCGCCGACGGCTTCGTGCCCAGCGTGGAAGCGTTCAAGAAGGCGCTCACGCCGAAGACGAAGGCCGTGATCCTCAACTCGCCGAACAACCCCACGAGCGCGCTCTGGCCGGGCGAGGTGCTCGAGGGAATCGGCAAGGCGCTGGTGGGCAAGGACATCGCCGTCGTCAGCGACGACATCTACGAGAAGCTCGTCTACGACGGGAAGTTCGAGAGCATCTTGAATCGCGTGCCCGAGCTCGCGGGCCAGACGGTGGTCATCAACGGCGTGTCCAAGAGCTACGCCATGACCGGCTGGCGCATCGGCTACGCGGCGGGTCCGAAGGACATCATCGACGGGATGTCGCGCATTCAGGACCAGAGCACGAGCTGCCCGAACTCCATTGCCCAGAAGGCGGCCTTGGCGGCGCTCACCGGTTCGGAAGCGCCGATGCAGGCGATGGTGGCCGAGTTCGCCAAGCGCGCGAAGCTCATCGCCGCGGGGCTGCGCAAGCTGCCGGGCGTGACCTGCTCGGAGCCCAAGGGCGCGTTCTACGCGCTGCCCGACGTGAGCGCGTGGATGACCAAGAAGTACAAGGGCGCGCCCGTGGGCAACTCCATGCGGCTCGCCGAGATCCTGCTCAACGACTTCGAGATGGCGGTGGTGCCCGGCGGGCCGTTTGGCGCCGAGGGGCACATTCGCCTGTCGTTCGCGGCGTCGACGGAGATGCTGGAGAAGGCGCTGCAGCGGCTGGGCGCGCTGGCGGCGAAGTTGGAGTAGCGCGTCTGTGGGAGGCGCTTCCCAGCGCCGACCTCAGTCGTGGAACGCGAACACCATCCAGCTGCCGCCGTCGCGCTTGAGCGCCGCCACCTGCGCGTGCCCATCGACGTTGCCCACGGCGATCATCGCCCCGCGCAGCGGCACGTTGTCGAGCTTGCTCGGCGGCTTTCCGTACTTCTTCACCATGTCGTCGTAGGTCAGCACGTCCACCGAGTAGAGCGTGGACTGCGCCTTGCCCAGGTCATTGAGCAGCGAGGCCCACTTGCGGCCCGCGTCCTCCAGGCCGGAGACCTGCTTGTTCTCGAAGTAGAAGGGCACCTTGAGCAGCTTGTAGACCTTCACCGCGTCGCGCTCGGCCACGGCGCTGAAGAACTTGCACGCGGCCTCCCACGGCGGCTGCATGTCGGCCTTGAGCTCTTTGGGCGGCGTGCAGGGGACGGCCGGCGCGTCGGCCTTGTCGTCCTTGTCGTCGGGCGCGTCCTCCGCAAAGGCGGGCGCGGCGCAGAGCATCACGAGGAGGGCGAGGGCGGTTCGACGCATGCTGCGGATGCTACGGGCTGCTTTCGCCCCCTGGCAAGGAGCGCGAAGAAGCCGCTCGCCAGCCCAAACGCCGTCCAGCCGAGCACCAGCGTCAGCGCGCGCATCCCGGGCCAGCACAGGTGCAGCGCCAGGAGCAGATACGTGGCCAGCTCCAGCGCGCGCTGAACCGTCGACGGCCCGGACGCCTCGCGCAGCGCGCGCCGCGCCCGCAGCACGAATGGCAGCTGCACCAGCGCCAGCAGCGTCCAGCCCAGCAGCACGGGCAGCGCAATCCAGCCCGTGGTGTGCGAGGTGGTCGTCGACGGCGGCAGCGGGATGGTCTTGGTCCAGAGCGCGAGCACGTCGAGAAAGACGACCTCGCCGCCCCAGTAGCGCTTGCCCCACCAGGAGATGGATGGGAACCCAAGCATTTCTCCGGTGCGGGTGAGCGCGTCGGCGGTCTCGAGATCGCCCTCTTCGCGCGCGGCCGCGAGCGCGAAGCCCGACGCCGCCATGCCCAGGCCATCGACCATCGGGCCCGAGTCGAGGTCCATGCCGCGGTCGCGGCCGGGCGGGTACTCGCGCACCAGGCACAGCCCGAAGGCGCAGCGGATGAAGTGCTTGCGGTATGCGGCCCACTGCGCGTCGGCGTAGGCGGGATCGAGCTCGCGCAGCACCGCGAGCGACCACGAGAGCGCGCAGCCGCGGGGCAGCTCATGCGCGTGTCCGTCGAGCGCGAGGAACGAGGGCGCGAGCCCGGTTTGGCGATCCTGCGTGCGCACCAGGGCGTCGTGCAGCTTGGCGAAGAGGTCGCCGTAGTGGGTGCCGTAGAGCTCGTCGTGGATCTGCAGCGAGCGGTAGGCGAAGAGGTTGTCCACGGGCCAGGTCTTGCCGGGGAAGCTGTCGAGGAGCCCCGCTTGAGAGCGCCCGTAGAGCCTGGCCAGCAGCGCGGAGTCGGCGTGGAAGCGGGCCTCCTCTTCACGCGTGCGATCGCTCGCGAGCCGCATGAGCCGCGCGCGCAGGATGTTCTGCCCGCCGAACCACATGATCCCGCCGCGCAGCTCGGCGTGCGCCATCACCTTGAGCGGCGCGTGGTGCACCATGGGCTCGAGCTTGGGCAAGAGCTCGCGCAGGCCGCTCACCGCGCGCGCGACGTCGTCGGGGTCATGGGTGGTGTCGGCGATGTTGGCGAGCGCGAGGCCGTAGAACTCGCTCTCGAAGAGCTCGCCCTCGGGGAAGAGCGGGTGCTGCCACGCGTGGTTGTCGTCGGCGATGGCGCGGCCCACCCAGCGCGCCTGGAGCCGCACGTCCCAGGGAACCCCCTCGCTCGCCCCGCGCCAGATCTGGCACGCGTGCAAGAAGCCGAAGCCGAGCGTGCCCACCAGCAGCGCCGCGCGCACGAAGAGCTTCCGCCGGGCATGGGGCAGGGTGAGCGACATCGCTCCGAGCATCGCGCGATGTGGCGGGCGCGGCTACGGGCTGGCGAAGAACGAGTTCTCGCTGGCGTTCCAGTACTGGCCAGCCGACCAGGTCGCTGGAAGATCCTGGAGGTCCGTCTGGGTGCTGTGCTCGGTCGAAGTTCCCGGTCGGCAGAACGAATAGGGCATGTCGATGCCCAGGCCGCCGTCGAGCGGGGAGAGGACGGCGATCCAGTACGTCCTTCCGGCGACCACGTTGATGGGCGCGTTCGCCACGGCCGCGCTGTTCCAACCCACCACGTCTTGTGCGACCTCGCCGCGCGCGAGCAGGCTGTTCGGCGAGACGCCGGCGACGTCGTCATACAGGCCGACCACGATTGGTCCGCCCCGTCCGTACTGGCTGTAGAACCAGAGGTGGCCCACGCCGCCGTCCGCCTGGGCCATGAAGCTGGAGGCCTCGGCGAGCCCTGCCGCATGAGGGTCGGGGCCGAGCTCGACGACCTCCTCCACCGGATCGCCGAGCAGAACCCCACCGGCGTCCTGGTTGAAAGGAATGCCTCCACCGTCGACCGTGCATGCCGGATTGCCGCTGCTGCCCCCGGACCCGCTTGAACCGCCGGAGCTGCTCGACGTCCCCGTGCTGGACGCGCTGCTGCTCGACGAGGAGCTGCTGCTGGACGAGCTCGAGCTGCTCGACGACGTCCCGGTGCTCGAGCCGCTGCTGGACGCGCTCGAGCTGCTCGACGACGTCCCACTGCTGCTCGACGACGTCCCACTGCTGCTCGACGACTCGGTGACGCCGCCGGAGCTGCCGGACGACGACGCGCCGGTCACGGTTCCGGCGCCGGAGCTCGACGACGCCAGCCCGAGCACGCAGGTGTGCGTGTCCGCGCTGCAGACGAAGCCCGCATCCGCGTCGCAGACGATGCCGCCGTCCACGCCGCAGGACTTGATCTCCAGGCATCCCGAGAGGCCGTACGCGCCGGCGATGATCGACGCGAGCGCCACGAATTTCACGGCGCGGCTCATCGCGCGGCCTCCGCGCTGGGCGCAGGAGCAGGCGCGCCGCTGGTGTAGAGCAGGTACGCGCCGCCGCAGAGCGCGGCCACGCCGGTGCCGCCGGCGATCCAGGCGAACGTGGCGGTGCTGCGACCTTGCCGCTGCAGGTCCGCGGCGCCGGTCGCGTCACCGTGCGCGAGGTCGCTGTCGATCTGCGACTGCCAGCTCGAGCGCTGCGCGAGCCCGTAGCCGCCGGCGACGATTCCCACCAGCGTGGCCACGCCGCCCGCAATCATCAGCGTCAGGCCGGTGGTGCGCTGGGCGTTGCTGCCGCCGGGCGCGGGCTGGGTCGCCGTGGCGCTGGGCTGCAGTCCGCCAGCCGGAGGCGTGTGCGTCCCGGGCGTGGAGGCCGCGAACGACGCGTTGGCGCCCGGGTGCAGCGGCGCCACGAGCTGCGGCACCAGCTGCTCCAGCGCCTTCACCAGCTGCGACGAGGAGCGGCTCGACACGTGCACCCGCGCGTGGTTCAGCTCGGAGCCCTTGGTGTCGATGAGCGCGAGCGTGAGCAGGGTGTCCTGGTCGAGCACCGAGACGCTGCCTCGCACGATGTAATCCACGCCCAGCGCCGCGCCCAGCTCCGCCAGGCACGACGACGCCCCGCAGCCCAGGAGCTGCCGCTGCCGGTCCACGCCCAGCGTGGCCTCGATGTCGGCGGGCGAGAGCACGGTCAAGCCCAGCTCGCGCAGGCGCGCGCCGAGCGTCTCGTTGAGCGCGGTCATCGTGGAGGGCGTGAGCTCGGGCACCGCGGGGAAGTCCAGCGCCATGAGCCGCTTGGGCTTCTCGGGGGGCTTGTCCGCTCCCAGCGCGGAGCCGCAGAACGCCGAGAGGACGAGGAGGGAGAGTGCCGCGCGTCGCGCCAAATGCATGGGGCCCCGGGTCCGAAGCGGGACTCGACGATACCACCGCGCTCAGGGACCGCCGAGCTTGAAGCGCGCCACCAGGCTCTCGGCGACGTCCTCACCGATGGCCAGCCGCGAGGCGAGCTTGGCCACGCGCTCCTTCGACGGCGCATCGCGCGCGGTGAGCCACTGCCGCTCCACCTCTTCGCGCACATGGCGCTCGAGCGCCTCCTGGGCGCCGAGCTCGCGCAGGTAACGGCCGCGGGTGAGCAGCAGCCGCACCTGCTCGCCCAGCGGCTTTCCGAACAGCTCGCGCCGGAACCGGTCGCGCAGCCGCTCGGCCTCGGCCCATAGCCCGCGCGCCTCCAGATCCTTGCGCAGGTCGGCCGGCGTGACCTTGAGCTTCTTGGCCACCTCGCCCAGCTCGCCGCGGGCCTGGGTGAAGAGGTAGCGGAGGTTGTCGAGCTCCTGGCGCTCGGCCTCGGCGCGCAGGCCGTGGCGGGCCAGGAGCACGTCGAGCTCTTCGGGGCCCCACTTCTTCGTCGAGCGGAACACGCGGTTCAGCGAGCCGATGATCTGGCGGCGGTTTCCCTTGTAGGTCTTGAGCAGCTCGCGAAGCTCGGCCGCGCCGGCCTGTGACTCCAGCTCGCGGAGCTCGCGGTGCGCTGGCGTCCCGAGCACGAGTCGGCCCTTGGGCGGACGATCCGCGCCGCGCTTGGGCAGCGGCGGCGGCACGGGCGCGCTCGGACGGACGCGCTCGGGCTTGGCGCCGCCGGGACGGACGTGCGGCGGTCGCGCGCCCTTCGAGCCGGTCTGCGACATCGCGTGGGCGCGCCGCACCAGCGAGAGCCGCTTCAGTCGCTGTTCGAGCGCTTCGGTGGAGAGCCCCAGCTTCTTGGCGGTGCGCTCGAGATCGCCATGCGATGCGGCGAGCGCAGCGAGGACTTCCTGGCGCTGCTCGTCGCGGCTGGGATGCGCAGACTCGCGCTCGCGACGCGCGGCCGGCGACTTCTCCTTGCGCCGGGGCACGCGCGCCATCGCCACGTACTCGCCGCGCTCCTCGCGTTCGGCCGCTTCCTGCGCCGACAGGCCGCGGACCACGTCGACCAGCGCCTCGGGACCGAGCGGCTTCGCCTCCGGCTCCGCCTGGAGCAGCGCTTCCAGCTCGCTGTCCTCATCGGGCGAGAGCCGGGCCAGCGCGAGTCGGACCGCCTCGGGCGAAGAAGGCCGACCGGCGCGGCGACAGAAGTCGGCGGCGGCGATCGCGAGCGGGGTGGGGACCTCGTCGGGATCGCGGGCGAGCGTGAAGCCTGAGGGAGCGTCGGCCATGGGCGCGCGCTTCGTATCAAGGATGCGCTCGGGCCGCTACGGTCGGAAGACGAAGCACCTCGCAGAGCTCGCTGCAGAGCCGCGCCGCCGCCTCGAGATCCCGGATGGGCCGGCTGCATGGGACCTGCTCGCCATCGCGCGTGACCACGTCGAGGCGCAGGTAGCGATGTCCGGCGGCGTCGAAGAGCGGGACGGCCAGGAGCTCGTGGATCTCGTCTGCGTCGATGGTCACCGGCGGCTTGAGGAACGCCTTCACCCGGAGTGAAGCGTCGTCGGCGTTGAGCGCGAAGCCCAGCCAGCGCGCAGACACGGCCGCGGGCTTCGAAGGTCGGTGGAACGCCGGTCGTTCCCGCGCGACGGGCGTCCGCAGCAGGTCCACGGCGCGAACCGGAAGTGGCGGAGCTGGCGGCGGGGGCAACTTCGGGAGCACCGTGGTCTCGGCCGGTGGAGGCCGTGGCGGCACCTCCGGTTGGCTCGGACGAGGAGGCGGCGGTGGATCCGGAAGTGGCGCGGGTTTCCATTCGCGAGCGGCGTCCAGCACCCTGAAGCCACCGACGATGAGAGCGATTGGGATCGCCAGTGCGAGCTCGAGGCTCGTCATCACAACGAACCCTGAAATCGACCCACACGCCAGCACCGGCGCGAGCATGGACAGCTCCTGTCCGAGATCGCGCTCCGGAAGAGCATTCGCCATGCCACGCCCAGCCTTCGCGCACTTGGGGCGTCCGAGCGCGTCGGGAGCGCCCACGCTTCGACGCGTAGGACAGAAGTCCGTCGTCCGCTATATTCGGTGCCGTCTGGAGGAGCTGATGCGACTTCGCCACCTGTTGTGCTGCGCCTTGCTCGCGGGATCGCTCGTGGGGTGCTGGGGACCCAAGGACGACTGCGAAGGCACCATGCGCTCCTTCGAGTCCATCGTCGACGGAAACCACTGGGACTCGTTCCCGGACATCGTCCACCCGCCGCTGCGCAAGAAGTACGGCGACCTGAACCTCACCCGCTGGGTGGGCGGCTATTACGAGGGCGCCCGCAGCTTCAAGTTCACCTCGCTGCAGGCCTCGGTCGCGGGCAACATCTGCCTCTGCCAGACGACCTCCACCTGGACGCAGAAGATCCGCGGCCACGAGGCGGAGACGTTCGCGGACGAATACAACGCGTACACGCTGCATCTCATCGACGGGAAGTGGTACATGGAGCTCCCCGGCTCCGCGAAGGTGCAGGCGTTCTGACGCGAGCCGGCCGCTCCCATGGCCGAACAACCCCACCTCGGCAGCCTCCAGCCTGGCCGCGCGCTGGGCGTGGTGTTCTACCTGCTGCTCGCGGTGGCGCTGGTGGTGGCGCTCATCGGCGACCGGCTGAGCTGGCTGCCTCCCGCGTGGCGCGCGCTGGCGCCCGCGGCGTTCGGGCTCTTCCTGGTGCTCTTCGCGGTGTACCGCTACGTGCTCATCCGCGCGGGGCGCTATCCCTTCGGGCGCGCGATGTACCAGGTGCTGATGGGCGTGCTCTTCCTGGTGGTGCTGCTCTCGCGGGTGCCGCTCGCGCCCGTCACCAGCGGCGACGATCTCGGCACGCTCCTCGACAACGCCGATCCGCTGGTCCGCCGGCTGGCGTGCGAGGTGGCCCGCTATCGCCCCGATGGCGCGAAGGCGCTGCCGCAGCTGCGCGCGCACGCGGCGGATGACGTCGAGTCGGTTCGCAGCGAGTGCGCGAAGAGCGTCCAGGCGCTCGCGCACTAGCTCCACCGCTCGCCGCTTGCACGAGACGGCCCCCGACGGCCGCCGATCGTTCAGAACGCGGAAGTGTCGCGCCTCTCGTGCTAAGTAATGTGGACGGGGCAGGGTCGGAATCGACGGTCCGTGGCGCCCCGGTCTTGGAGTAGAGCCCTGGGTTCTGCCATGCCCCACGCGCACGACGAGAACGCCAAGGACGACGGCGCCCCCCTCGAGGGCCGCGACACCATCCTCGGCCGCTACATGGCCCAGCACGGGCTGAAGAGCACCCGCCAGCGCACGCTCATCGTGGACTCGTTCTTCGAGCAGGGCGGGCACGTGTCGGTGGACGAGCTGGTGGGCCAGGTGCGCCAGAAGGATCCGCACGTGTCCACGGCCACCGTGTACCGCACCATGAAGCTGCTCACCGAGTGCGGCCTCGCGCACGCGCGGCACTTCGGCGACGGCCAGACGCGCTACGAGTCCGCCGCCGGCCGCGACCACCACGACCACCTCATCTGCACCTCGTGCGGCAGCATCGTGGAGTTCGAGAACGAGCGCATCGAGGCGCTCCAGCAGGCGGTGGCCAAGCGCCACGGCTTCCGGCTCACCGGCCACAAGATGGAGCTGTACGGCGTATGCCGCGACTGCCAGCAGAAGCAGCGCGCGTGAGGCCCCTCGCAGCGCTGGTGCTCGTGCTCGCGGCCACAGGCTGTGCGCACGCCAGGTCGCCCGAGCAGGTGCTCGCCGACATCGACACTGCGCGCTACCAGCTTCCCACGGACACGGGCGAGCCCTACGCGCTCGCGCAGCACCGCGGCCACGAGCAGGTGGTGATGTTCTTCGCCACCTGGTGCGTGCCGTGTCTGGCCGAGGTGAACCAGCTGCAGAAGCTCGCCGCGCGGCAGGACGGCCTGGAGATCGTGGGCGTGGTGATGGACCTCGACGCCGCGCGTACCGCGGCCGCCTTCCGCCACACCACGGGCGTGACCTATCCGCTGCTCATCGCCGATGACGCCACGCGCGCGGGCGAGAGCGTGTTCGGCCGGATTCCGGAGCTGCCCACGACGGTGGTCATCGACAAGCAGGGCGTGGTGCGCAGCGCCTACACCGGGCTCGTGCCCGACGAGGATCTCGACAAGCTCATCCGCGCCGCGCGCTGAGCGCAGGTGTCGAAGGAGAACGCATGTGCCGAAACATCCGGGTGCTCCACGGCTTCGAGCCGCCCACGACGATGCAGGAGATCCACGACGCCGCGCTGCAGTACGTGCGCAAGGTCAGTGGTCACACCAAGCCCTCGCACGCTGATCAGGAAGCGTTCGATCACGCCGTCGAAGAGGTCGCGCACGCGACGGCGCACCTGCTCGGCGTCCTGCACCCGGCGAAGCACGTGCGCACGCGCGAGGGTGAGAAAGAGAAGGCCCGGGAGCGCTGGCGCAAGCGCGAGGCGCGGATCGCGGGCAAGTAGCTCGCTTGGAACCTGCCGCTTCGCCGCGCTGTCTGTTCAGGTGAGGCGGGCCAACACATGCAAACGGAAATGGACCCGAGCGCGCGCTCGGGGATGGGCAGGCGTCTGCCCAAGCGGCAGCTCGAGGTGGCGGCGAGGTGGGGCAATGCGCTGTTGGAGCTGCGCCGGGTGGACGCCGACGCGGCGCTGGTCATCGACGACGTCCGGCTCGAGCACTCGCAGCCGGGGCGCGTCGACGTGGGGCCGCTGACGTTCGACATCCGCTGGGCGCCGGAGGTGCCGCGCGTGCGGGGGCGCACCGAGGACCTCGACTTCCGCTTCGCCAAGGTGATGGCTCTGGTGGCGATGGCGCTGGCCAGCTTCGCGCTCGCGGCGCAGGCGGGCTCGGACCTGCCCTCGCTCGACGACGATGTGCTCCAGCGCAACCGCGCCACCATCCAGCGCATCTTCACCGCGCAGGCGCAGCCAAAGCCGAGGAGCCCGAGCCCGTCGGCGCCGAAGCACTCGGGCGCGGAAGGCCAGGCGGCCACGGCGCGCGCTCCGAAGCCGCGACCGACGCGCGACGTCGCGGTGTCGCAGAAGGGCGTGCTGGGCGTGCTCAATCGGCTCGGCGGGGCGTCGGCGCAGCTCTTCGGCACCAACGGGTTCAGCGACCAGATGAACGCCGCCCTTCAGGGACTGCACAGCGGCCTCGCCGACGGCAAGGGCGTGGCGGGCATGGGCACGCGCGGCACGGGTCCGGGCGGCGGCGGCGACTCGAGCCTGTTCGGCATCGGCAGTGCGGGCACGCACAACGGCCGCGGCCCGGGCGGCCCGGGCGACCTCATGCTCGGCGACAGCGAGAAGCGCCACGTGCGCGTGCCGTGGGAAGAGGGGAAGGTCGTGGGCGGGCTCTCGCGCGAGGAGATCGAGCGCGTGATCAAGCGGCACCAGAGCGAAATACTCTTTTGTTACAATTCGCAGCTGCAGAAGTCGCCAGGGCTCGCGGGCAAGGTGGCCGTGAACTTCACCATCGACGGCTCGGGCGTCATCTCCGAAGCCGCCGTGGCCCAGACCTCGCTCGAGAACGAGGCGGTCGAGCGGTGCGTGATCGACCGCATCCGCCGCTGGCGATTTCCGGAGCCGAAAGGCGGCGGCGTGGTGGTGGTGACCTATCCGTGGATCTTCATGGAGGCCGGCCAGGAATGAGCTGGCACGCGCTGCCCGGGCGCTTCTAGAGTCATGCAGAACCCCGAGAGGGTGGCTCGCGCAATGCCCGCGTACGACCCTTATACCGATCCCGACATCGAGGAGGCGATGCGTGACCAGTTGGCGTCACGCTACAAGGGCCAGATCTTCCTCGGCGTCGGGGTCGCATTGATTTTCAGCTCCGTCGCGATCGTCGGTCACTGGCTCAAGGCCTATGTCATCGGTGCCTTCGGCGTCTGGATGGTGGGCCACGGCGCGTTCCAGTGGTACCGCGTCCGCATTTCTCGGACGTCGGTTTCCGCGCTGCGCGACAGCGACATCTCCGACCTGCCCCTCCGCACGAAGTCGTTCGCGTTGAGCGCGGGAGGCCCTGCTGTGGTCACCGTCAGCTGGCGGCAGCTCAAGCTGAATTCACCGCTGCGCGACGTGCGCGTGAGCTACCAGGGGGAGGAGATCGCACGCATCAACGAGACCAGCCTGGCGGAGGGTGAGCAGCTTCGCCTGCCCGATGGGAAGACGCTGTTTCTCCGCGTCGAGCCGGATTTCCTGGCGTACCGGCGAATGGTGGCCTCCCTCGAGGACGCCCAGCTCGTGTCGCTCGCTTCGTAGCGTGGGCGCGCTCAGCTCCCGGTCTTCTCGAGCGACTTGGGCTTGGCATCTTCCGCTTCGCCCTCGCGGCCGACCTTGGCGATCGCCGTCTCCTTGTCGCCGCCGGGACCGCCGATAGAAGCCGTGAGATCGATGATCGCGTCGCGGACCGTGCGCATGAGCGCGTCGCGCTGGTCGTCGGTGAGGCCGGCCGTGGGAATCGGCTGGCCGAACTTCACCCGGATCGTCCCGGGGCGCACGCCGAAGCCGTCGGCCGGGAGCACGCGGCCCGCGCCTTCGATGCCGACCGGGATGATGGGCACGCCTGCGCGCAACGCCACCACGAACGGGCCCTTCTTGAAGGGCAAGATCCGGCCGTCGCGCGAGCGCGTGCCCTCGGGGTAGGCGAGGATGTTGGCGCCGCCGCGGATGCGCTCGCCAGCCAGCGCCAGGCTCTTCACCGCGCGCTCGCGGTTCGAGCGGTCCACGAAGATCATCCCCGTGGCCCACATGTACCAGCCGAGAAACGGCACGTATTTCAGCACCTGCTTGGCCACGAAGCGGATGTTCACCGGGATGGCCACGAACGCCGCGCAGATGTCGATCATCGACTGGTGGTTGGAGATGAAGATGTGCGGCTGGCTCCAGTCCACGTTCGGCAGCGGCTCCACCGCGAGCTTCGCGCGTGCGCCCCAGAGCAGGCCCGGGCCCCAGAAGCGCCGGGCCATCGCCAGCGGCACATCGGGGTTCAAGGTCAGCACCAGCATCACCAGCGCACAGCTGATCCAGAACGCGGTCCAGAAGGCCGTGAACAGGCCCTGAAAGATGTTGGCGATGAACCAGTAGAGCTTCATGTGCATCTCGCGCCGCTAAGGCAGGTCGCAGTGGCCGCCGCCAAGGCTCCGAGCCAGGCCCACGCCGTTGATGGCGAAGGGCGCGGTGGCGTTCGCCGGCAGGCAGAGCTGGAAGGCGCGGTAGTTGGCGGCAGCGAAGGGAAAGGACACGGTCGTTCCGGACAGGGTGGCGGTGCCCAGCAGCAAGGCGCCGCCGTCGGCCCCAGTGGCGAACAACAGGAGAGAGCTCTCCGTTCCGGCAGCCCCGTTGCTGCAGGTCCCCGCGTCGACCGGCTGGGAATAGGCAGCCAGCAGGTCGACCGAGTAGGCGTGCCCTAGCGAAACCAAGGCGCAGCTGTCAACGTGAGCGCCCCCGAGGGCCATGCCGCCGTCCAGGCCGCTCGGCTCCAGCACCACGGTCGTCGACCCCGCCGAGGGGCTGCAGCCCGAGCCGCTCGCCAGGGCTACGGTCGCGCGGGGGAGCTGCGAGGACTCGGCTGCTGGGAAGTCGTCGACCACGCCGTTGCAGTCGTTGTCCACGCCGTCGCAGACGCAGAGGTCGGCGCCGGTACCGCCGCCGTCGGTACACTCGCTGGTGGCGTGCGCGACTGGGTTGGCGCCGGCGGGCAGGGTGCAGCCGCCGTCGTCGCCGCTCCACTGGAACACGCCGTACGTGCGGCACGCCCCCACCGACACCATGCACACCGAGCCCGCGAGCTCCTCCGCGCCTGTTGCGAAGCAGCCAGCGTCCGGCGCGAGGCGCGGGGCGCAGATCCACATTCCTGCGTCGACGGGACAGCTGATGCGGCTCACGTCGCAGTCGGTGGGGCTGGGCACGCAGATGCCGCCCGGCGCAGGCAGGCCCAGCGGCGCGCCCACCGCGTTGGAGGTGGTACACGCCAGCCCGCCGCCGCACTGCTTCGAGCCCGGCGCGCAGAGCTTGCCATCGAGCGGAGGCGCCTCGCGCAGGCAGCCCGCGGCCCCGAGCAGGGCGATTGCGATGGGGATGCCGCCAAGGGTCGAGCGCACGGGTCGGAAAGTGTACCCGGCGACGCCCGCAAGGGCGCGAAAAACGCGGGCCGGCACGCCCATTGGCCGCGCGGCCGAAACCCACCGCGCGCCGCCGGCGACAATGCATTGAAAGGCCCGTCGCACGTGGGTTTTGTCCTACCTCATGCTACGCTGCGCGCGACGCGGATCTGCGCCGGCAGCGCGGCGCGGCGTCGGGCTGGGGAGTGGGTTGGAGGCTGCGGCGAGGTCGTCCCCGTCCGCGAGGCGCAGCGCGAGGCCATGGAAAAGGTTGGGCCCTACGTCATCATCGGCAGGCTCGCCACCGGCGGGATGGCCGAGGTGTTCCTCGCGCGGCGCGATGGGCCTGCCGGCTTCGAGAAGATCCAGGTCGTCAAGCGCATCCTGCCGCAGTTCGCCGAGGACCCCGAGTTCCGGCGCATGTTCCTCGACGAGGCGCGGCTCGCGGCGCTGATCAACCACCCGAACGTCGTCCAGATCTTCGAGCTCGGCGGCACGCGGGAGCTGCTCTACATCGCCATGGAGTACGTGCCGGGCTTCGACCTGGCCAAGGTGATGGACGCGAGCCTGAAGATGCGCCGGCTGGTGCCGCCCGCCGTCTCGGCGCGCATCGTGGCCGACGCCGCCGCGGGGCTCGACTTCGCCTCCCGCCTCACCGACGCCAAGGGCCAGCCGCGCGGCATCGTGCACCGCGACATCTCGCCCGAGAACCTGCTCGTGAGCGAGGTCGGGCAGGTGAAGGTGGTGGACTTCGGCATCGCCCGCGCGAACACCGGCGCGCAGCTCTCCGCGAGCGGGCGGCTCAAGGGCAAGGTGCACTATCACGCGCCCGAGCACATCCAGAACAAGCCCGTGGACGGCAAGGCCGACGTCTACGCCCTGGGCGTGGTGCTCTACGAGCTGCTCTGCGCGCGCCGGCCATTCGAAGGGCTGGGCGAGCTGGAGGTGATGCGAAACACCGTGGAGGTGGATCCGCCGCCGCCGTCGAAGTGGTACCCCACCGCCGAGCCGGAGCTCTCGCAGATCGCGCTGCGCGCGCTGGCGCGCGAGCCGAAGGCGCGACCGACTGCGGGACAGCTCCGCGACGAGCTCGAGGTCTGGCTGCGCACCAACCCGTGCACCGCCGCCGACGTGGAGCGCTACCTGCTCGAGGTGATTCCTGCGGGCAGCGCGGACCGGCTCAAGGCGCGCAAGCTGCTCGAGTCGGCGCCGATGCGCCAGCCGGGCAACACCGATCCCAGCCGCGTGGCGCCGCTGCCGCCGGGCGTGCGCGAGCCCGGCGCGACCGAGCACACCGTTCGGGAGGCGCTCAAGCGCTGGCAGGTGCTCGCTCCCGTGGGAGCCGCGGCACTTCTCGCGTTTGGCGCCGTGGGCTGGATGTTGACGCGGCCCCCGCCGGCGCTGCCGCCCGCTCCGGTGAAGGCGCCGGAGATCATCGCCGTGCCCGTGCCGCCGCCGCCGCTGCCGAACGAGGTCGCGGTGCCGCCGCCCGCGAACCCGCCGCCCGCGCCCAAGCTCGCGTCCGAGCACGACGCCTCGCACCACCCGTACGGCCACCGCCCTGCCGGCCTGGAGCGCGCGGGCTCGAATGCCGCCTACCTCATCGTGAAGGTCAGCCCGCCCTGCGAGCTGCGCGTGGACAAGGAGTCGGGCGAGCGGCCGCTGGGCAAGGAGTTCGCCATCGCGCCGGGCACGCACGAGCTGCACTTCACCAACGCCAAGCTGCACCTCGACGCCAGGCGCACGGTGAAGCTCGAGCCGGGCCAGCACGAGGAGCCGAAGTTCGAGTTCGTGAAGCACCCGGTGGCCATGTTCGTGGCGCCCTGGGCCTACGTGACCGTCGACGGCGAGAACTACGGCTCGACGCCCACGCTGAACAAGAAGGTGGAGCTCTACGAGGGCGCGCACGCGGTGGAGCTGCGCAACCCGAGCTACAAGTCGGCCACGACCACGCTTTCGATGACCGACAAGCCGACCACCTTCAAGTACGCGTTCCAGCACTAGACCGATTGCTCGCTCGCCGTCGCACTCCCGCGAGCGGGCTGCGTGCCGCACCTTGTCGACGGATGCGTCTCAAGGAGGCCGCCGTGGCAAGCCATTCGAAGGTCGTCTGGGACGAGGTGGGTGAGCGCTTCACGAACGTGGGCAAGGGCCTGCGTCGGCGCATGAAGGAGCGGGGCGCCAAGCAGGCCGACGTGCTCGAGGCCGATCGCAAGGTGCTCCGCGAGGGCCTGCGCACGCTCGCGCGCGACATCGGCACCACACTCGACTCCATCAGCAAGCCCATCCGCAGCCCCGAGCTGCGCGAAGACCTGCGCAAGGCCGCGCAGTCGATCGGGCACGCGCTCGGCGAGACGGTGACCGATCTCGGTGAGGGCGTCCGCGATCGGCTGGGGGTCACTCGCGCGCGCCTGGAGCGCAAGACCTCGAAGCTGCGGCCTCCCAAGGCGCGGAAGCGCACCGGTGGCGGCGCCGCGCGCAAACGCAAGACGTAACCAGCTGGTTAACGTCTACGCCGACACGGCCTTCTCGCTCGCGGCCCAGAGCCGCGCCGCGAGGGCGTCGTCCTGCGCCGCGGGGATGGGCTGGGCCTCGTTGCAGTCGGAGAGGTAGATGCCGGAGTTGGCCTCGGTGAGCTCCGGCGCCGTGGCCGCGAAGACGCTCGTGGCCGCCCCCTGGGGCACCGTCTTCAAGAAGAGCTTGCCCACCACCTGGTAGATGGAGCCCACCACGCCCATGTGCCGCGAGAGCTTGGTGGGGATGACGCCCGGGTGCAGCGAGAAGGCGAGCACGCCCGTTCCCTGCAGCCGCTTCGCGAGCTCGCGCGCGAAGAGCGCGTTGGCGAGCTTGGAGTCGCCGTAGGCGTCGAAGGGCACGTACTTGCGCTGGCTGTAGCCCGGGTCGCTCTCCAGCGTGGCCATCATCCGCTCGGGGTTGCCGCGCTTGTGCAGCTCGCTCGACACCGCCACCACCCGCGCCGGCGCCGAGGCCTTGAGCGCGTCGAGGAGCAGCTTCACCAGCAGGAAGTGCCCGAGGTGGTTGGTGCCGAGCTGCGTCTCGTGGCCGTCGGCGGTCTTGCCCTGCGGGGTGGCCATCACACCCGCGTTGTTAACCAGAATGTGAAGCTTGTCGTGCTTGGCCAGGAAGGCCTGCGCGAACGCGCGGATGGACGCGAAGCTGCCCAGATCCAGCGCCATCACCTCCAGGGCGCCCGAGCCCGCAGGCAGCGTCGCGCGAAGGTCCTTCGCGGCCTCCTCGCCGGACTGCACGTTGCGACAGGCCATCACCACGTTGGCGCCCGCGAGCGCGAGCACGCGCGCGGTCTCGGTGCCGAGGCCCGCATTGGCGCCGGTGACGATGGCCGTCTTGCCGGCGAGCGAGACGTCGCGGCGTGCCTGCTCGGCGGTGGTGCGCTTCCCGAAGTCGTTCTTGGGCAGGGTCATGGTCGTCTCCGTTCAGCGATCGCGAAGCGAGCTCGTCTGCAGCAGTTGCTGGAAGTAGTAGCGGGGCACGCCGTCGTGGGCGAGCGCCGAGGACTTGAAGAGCAGGCCGTGAAGATACGTGGCCGGCGGCCAGGTGTCGGTGGTGCGGTCATCGACGAGCACGCCCGAGTCGGCGCCCACCCAGCTCGCGGCGCGATCGGCCATGTCCTGCGAGTTGGCGAGCGTGCCGCCGCAGCAGGTGTACACGTCGGCGAAGCGGCGCTGGAGCGTGGAGAGGCTCGCGAGGTCCTGGTTCACCCAGGCGTCGAAGTCGGAGAAGTCGCCGTAGAGCGAATCGAAGAGCCAGAGCTCCTGCACGGGCACGCCCCCGCGCGTGGCGATGCCGGCGGCAGCCTGGTAACCGCCCGAGTGCGACGCGAGGACGACGGTGCCCACGTCGTCGACGGTGAACGTCCCGAGCACCGGCTGCATGTCCACGAGCGCCTCGGCGAGCAGGGCGCGGAAACCGCCGTCGTCGGCGAGCGTGCCCGGTGCGCCCGTCGCTTGATCGAAGGCGATCTCCGGCGCGAGCAGGATGGCGTTCTTTCCCGAAGCGTCGAGCTGCGCCTCGAGCGCGTAGGCGTTGCTCACCGGCAGGCCCGCGTCCGGATCGCACGACTCGCCAGCGTCGCGCACGATGTTCACCACGCAGTTGTTGAAGCCGTGGATGTACACGATCACGTCGAGCGGCGGCGCGAGGTTGAAGCCGTCGGGGATGTAGACGAGCGCGCTCGGATGCGCGGGCGTGGGCGGGAACGCGCCGGCGTCGAGCGTGAGCAGGTACTCGCCGCGCGCGAGCCGGCCCGCGTCGACAGGACCTGCGTCGATGATGCCGCTGTCCGGGGCGCCCGCATCTTCCGGGCCTGCGTCGAGCGCGCCTGCATCGTTCGGTCCCGCATCGCGGAGGCCCGCATCGACCGGGCCTGCATCGACGACGCCAGCGTCCGCGCCGGTGGCCGACTTCGAGCCGCACGCGCCGAGCGCGAGGGCGAGCACGCCAAGACCGATCGCGCGACGCACGAGCATGGGATCGACATCCCGCAGGTCGCGCGCGACCGTCAAGCCGCCTTTGGACACTCCCGGTTTCCTTGCGCTCAGCGTTCGACGGTCCCCCCAAGAGCTCCGTCCACCGCTGCGCATCGCGAGCCTGCGTCGGGCGCGCCAACGACGAGCGATGGCTACGGTCGCTGAATGGAAACGAACCAGGCTCGTGAGGTGGGGATCGTCCAGGTCGAGATGTCGAGGAGTCGCGTCGCATCCGGCGAGCTGGGCGCCCGCACGCAGGTGGACTGCCACCTCGGCGCTGCCGTGCGCTCCGCGGTGACCGACGCGGCGCGCGAGCTCGGGGTGAGCCTGCGCGACTTCACGCTGGCGGCGTTCGCGGCGCTGCTCCATCGGCACACGCAGCAGGCGCGCTTCTCCATCGCGGTGATGGCGCCCGCGGGCTCGACGGGTTGGTCGTGGGTGGCCGCGGAGATCGGCGAGCGAACGACGTTCCGCGAGCTGGTGGCGAAGATGGGCGCAGCGTCGGTGGGCGTGCCCGCGGAGCGACCTGGCTCGGTCGACCTGGGGCCGGGCCGCGGCGCCAGCTTCGAGCTCGCGGCGCCGGGTGAGCTCGAGCTCGACCCGCCGATTCGACCGCGGACCTCGCTGGCCCTCGCCATCCGCGACCACGGTGAGCGCGCTTCTCTCGAGCTGCGCTTCGACGCGGGGATCTTCGAGCGCGAGCGGATGCAGGAGCTGCTCGCGCAGTATGAGCTCTTGCTCGGCCAGGCGGCCCGCGCGCCCGAGGTGGAGCTCGCGCAGCACTCGCTCGTCACCGAGCGCGCCAAGGCCGTGCTGCCCCATCCCGCGCAGGAGCTCGCGCGGCCGCCGCACGCGCCCGTCACAGACGCGTTCCTCGCCTGCGTGGCGCGGTGGCCGGAGCGCGTGGCCATCTCCGAAGCATCGCGGTCGACGACCTACCGCGAGCTCGAGCGCGATTCGCGCGCCGTGGCCGCGCTCCTGGTGAAGCAAGGCGTGAAGAAGGGGGACGTGGTTGCGGTGACCGGCCCGCGCGGCAGCGCCATGGTGAGCGCGATGTTGGGCATTCTGCGCAGTGGCGCGGTGCTGCTCACGCTCGATCCCCGGCTGCCGCTCGAGCGCCGCAGGCTGATGCTCGAGCAGGCCGGAGCGCGCCGCCTCATCGCGCTCGGCAATCTGGACGTCGACGGTCTCACTGGCGCTGGCATCCAGGTGGTGCGCACTTCGCAGGATGCGAACACCGTCGTGCCCGAGCTTACCGCCACCGAGCTGCCGACGATCGATCCCGAGTCTCCCGCGTACGTGTTCTTCACCTCGGGGAGCACCGGCGTCCCCAAGGGCGTGCTGGGACGCCACGCGGGGCTCGCGCACTTCCTCGACTGGCAGCGGACGCGCTTCGAGCTCATGCCCGACGACCGCGCCTCGCAGCTGACCGCGCTCTCGTTCGACGTGGTGCTGCGCGACACGTTCCTGGCGCTCACCAGCGGCGGCACGCTCTGCATTCCGGATGAGGCGGACGTTCTCGAGCCGGCGAAGATCCTGGGCTGGCTGCAGGCGCAGCGCGCGACCGTGCTGCACGTGGTTCCCTCGCTCGCGCGGCTCTGGCTGGCGCACGCGCCGCCCGGGCTGACGCTCCCCGATCTTCGCCTGGTGTTCTTCGCCGGCGAGCCGTTGACCGATGTGACCGTGAGGCAATTCAGGAGTGTCTTCGGAACCCGCACGACCATTGTGAACTTGTATGGACCCACGGAGACCACGCTCGCCAAGTGCTTTCAGGTGGTGGGCGCGCGGACCGAGCCCGGGGTGCAGCCCGTGGGCCGGACGCTGCCCGAGACCCAGGCGCTGGTGCTCAACAAGCGGCGGGTGCAGTGCGGGATCGATGAGGCCGGCGAGATCGCCATCCGCACGCCGTTTCGAACGCTGGGTTACTTGAACGCGCCCGACGTGAACGCGCGGGTATTCATCAAGAATCCATATCGAAATGATGAAGCCGATCTTCTGTATTTGACAGGCGACGCTGGGCGATATCGCGCCGACGGCCTGCTGGAGATCCTCGGGCGGCTCGACGACCAGGTGAAGATCCGCGGCATTCGCGTGGAGCCGGGCGAAGTGGAGGCCGTGCTCGTGCAGCATCCGGGAGTTCGCGAAGCGGTCGTGGTCCCGCGGGACGACGGCGCGGGTGGAAAGGCGCTGGTGGCCTACGTCGTCCCGCGGGCGAGCGACGGCGTCGCTTCGCTTCGCGAGTTTCTCCGCGCGCGGTTGCCGGAGCAGCTCGTGCCCAGCCACTTCGTGACCCTGTCCGCGCTGCCGCTCAATGCGAATGGCAAGGTCGATCGAAAGGAGCTCCCGATGCCGAGCGGAAGCGAGCGCGCGCTCGAGACCACGCGGGTGGCCGCGCGCGACGCCGTCGAGGCGAAGTTGCTGAAGATGCTCGAGCAGCTGATGGAGACGAGCGGGGTGGGCCTGGATGACGACTTCTTTGAGCTCGGAGGTCACTCCTTTCTGGCGCTCGAGCTGGTGACCGAGATCGAGAAGGAGCTCGGCGCGCGGGTTCCGCTGGGCGCGCTGCTCACCCAGGGAACGCCGCGCGCGCTGGCGGAGCTCATTCGCAGCGCTCGAATCCCCGAGCCCGGCGTGCTGGCGACGCTGCAAGCGGGCGAGGAGGGGCGGACGCCGGTCTACTGGCTGCCTGGCGGCGGCGGGCTCTCCGTCATGGCCTTTCGGCGCGTGTCGCGAGCGCTCGGCGCGGATCAGCCCGTGTTCGGCCTCGAGGCAGACCCGGACCTGGAGCGCGCGCCACGGACGTTGGAAGGCATCGCCGCGAGCCACATCCGCTCCATTCAGCAGCGGCAGCCGCGTGGGCCGTACCACCTGTTCGGCTTTTCGCTGGGCTCGTTCACGGCGTACGAGATGGCGCTCCAGCTGCAGCGCATGGGCGAGGAGGTGGGGCTGCTCTGCGTCTTCGACATGGCGCCGGGGAACGTGCTCACCCACGCCGAGCGGCTGGTGGTGACCGCCCAGCGGGCGCGCCATCGGCTCTCGGGGCTCTCGCCGTTCGAGGTGCCGGCTCGCGTGGGAAAGATGGCGCGCAACTACGTGCTCGAGACGCGTGAGCGCAACCGGGTGATGGCCTTGAAGGCGGGCGCGTTCGGCGCGGTGGTCGATCAGAATCGACGCGCGGCGTACGAGTACGTGCGGCAGCCGCTGCGGCGCTTCGACGGCAAGGTCACCATCTTCCTCGCGCAGGACTCGTCGCTGACGGGCGTCTCGCCGAGGCTCGATCCTCGGCTCGGCTGGAGGCGATCCTGCAGCGAGATCGAGGTGCATCGCGTCCCGGGCGATCACCTGTCGATGCTCGACGCGCACGCCGAGTCGCTGGGGCTGGTGCTGCGCGGCGTGATCGATGCGGCCACGGCGATCCACCAGCGGGACACTGTTGAATTAAAAAGTAAGCATCCCCAGCCCGAGTGAGACGCGCGTCTCGGCAGCCGTCATCGACGTTCCGTCCGCGACGCCGCTGCGCACCAGCCGCTCCGCGAGCGCGGTCAGCTCCAGATTCGCCCAGGGCAGGAGCCAGCTCAGCCGCGCGCCGGCGCCGGAGAGCGAGTCGGAGAGCTGCGCGGACGGATGTCGGCCTGGCCAGACGTCGCGGCTCATGATCCCATTGAAGGCGTCGTAGTGCGCCGTCGCGGCGAGCGTTGCCGGTCCCAGTCGAGCCGCCAGGGTCGGCGCGAACGTCGGGCCGATTCCAAAGTAATAACCCCAGGCGCGCTGGGGCGTGGGCAGCGTGTCGTAGGGGACGGCGCTGGCGTCGCGATCGAGCACCAGCGAGCGGGTCCCGCCGAACGAGAGCGCCGCGTCGAGGCGCGCGCTGAGCACCAGCGGACCCATGAAGCTCCGCACCTCGCCGAAGACGCCGGGAATGTGCACGGCGGTGTACGTGTCCAGCGGCCGGCGGATCGCGTCACTCCAGTCGTGGAGTCGCACGGCGTAGCCCGGGCCTGCGCCGAGCAGCACGTCATGGCCGTGCAGGGCGCCGTCCAGTCCGACGCCGAGATCGCGGTGGTAGAGCGTCGCGAACCACGCGCGCGCGCCGAGCTGAAAGTCCTCGAGCCCCAAGCGACTCGACGCCGCCGAGAGTGAGAGCTCGGTCGCGCCCCCGTCGAGCTCGAGTCGCAGCTCGTGCCCGGGATGGCCGTACATCACGTCCCGAATGAGGCGCGTGTCGAGCGCGAGCTGCACGTCCGGCGACCAACCCGACGCGCCACGCGCCGCGCCGGTCGCGATGCGCTGGTGCACCTCGAGCTGACCGTCTGGCGGGCCGCGCTCGGGCTCGATGCCGTCGAGCGCGTCGTCGATCTTCTTCATGGGCGCGAGCACCCACGACAGCACCGTCGATGGAAGGCTCTGCGGCCCACGATCGAGCCGCGACGCGAGCTGGTACATGGTCTCCCCCAGCGCCGCGCCGGCGACCGGCGTCACGAGCTCGTCGTTGATCGAGAAGTTCTCGGGATACTCGGCGAGCTCCCAGAGCGTCGAGGCCGCGGTCACCCAGGCAAAGGCTTCGAACGCGCTCACGTGATTCGAGCGCGCGGTGCCGTAGTAGAGCGTGCCGCCGAGTGGGTGGAGGCCGAAGTTGGTGGCGAACGCGCTCACGTCGAAGGTCACGCCCTTGAGGCTGAGCTTGGTCCAGACGCTCACGTTGCCCGGTGGATCGGCGACGGGCGGCGGTGTGAACAGCATCAGCGACCAGTCGAGCGCGAGGAACGTGCCGATCTCCGCGGCGGCGCGCAGGCGCTTCGGCCGCGGCGTGGCGACGTACTGCGCCGGCGGATCGAGCGTGAGCGTGAGGTGCGTGGTGCTGTCGGCGTCGACGAGCGCCTCTTGTACGGCGCTGGGGACATCGGGCGTCGCGGTCAGCGCAGCAGCAAGTGCGAGGGCGAGCGCGCTCAAGGTCCAGGCTCCAATCGAGCGCGGAGCGTAGCGACGTGATGCTGCGACGAGAGAGCGTCGAGCGCCTGCTCGGCCGCTGGCTAATCGGTGAGGAAGTACATCACCGCAGCCAGTGCCGCGGTCCCCAGGCCGGCGATGGCCACGCCGCGTGCGTACTTCTGCTGCTTGTCACCCGTCGACGCGAAGTGCGACGCGTCGGTGGCGAGGTTGGCCTTCTGCGCGTTGTCGAAGCTGGAGTTGCTCGCGATCTTGAGCGCGCCCGCAGTCACGCCGAGCGCCGCGGCCACGCCCACCGTCGCCTCAGGCGCCCAACGTGGCACCGAGAAGTGGAAGCTCGTCTCCGCTTGCGCGCCGTCGTCGGGCGTCGCGGCGGGTTCCGGCTGCTCCGCTGGAGGAACATCGGCCGGCTTCTTCACCTCGGGCGGCGTGTTGCTCGCCACGGCGGGCTTGGCCTCGGGCTTGGGCTTCGGCTCCGGCTTCGGCTTCGGCGGCGGCGGGCGCGCGACTTGCGCGGCGCGGTCCAGGTCGGCCGCGATGTTGGCGAAGATGGGCGTGGCTGCCGGCGGCGCTTCATCCGGGAGTGGCGTGCCGCGATCAGCGAGCAGCGCCGCGCGGAACGAGGCCTTCGCCAGCTCCGCGTTGCCAATGTTGAGGAACGCCAGCCCCAGCCAGACCTCGGCCTTCGCCTTCGCGACCTTGTCCGCGTCGGGGATGGCCGCCACCGCCTTCTGGAAGAAGGGAATCGCCGCCTCGAAGTCGGCCTCCCGGTAGCGCTGGAGCCCCTGGGTGAGCGGGTCGGCCGGCGCCGCCGAAGCGGGCGCGGCGACCAGGCTCAGCGAGAGCAGCGCGGCGAGCATGCCCACACGTTATTGCGGCGGCGGGACGCTGTCACCGTCGCGGGTTCTCCACAGCCGCCGGCCGTTTTCTGGACGCGCTGTAGCACGCTGTTAGCCTGTTCCTGCATGACTCGCTCGACGCAGTTGCTCGCAGGTGCCGCGCTCGCCGCGCTGCTCCTGGCTGGGCTCTCGGCGTCGGACGCCCACGGCTTGCGGCTGCAGCGCAAGCTCAAGCAGGAGTCGCGCGTACGCGCCGAGAAGAACCAGCAGCTCGCCGAGGAGAACGAGCGCCTCAAGCGCGAGATCTCCGCGCTGAACGGCGACACGCGCGCGGTCGAACGCGCGGCGCGCGAGGAGCTGGGGTTGGTGAAGAGCGGGGAAGTGGTCTTCACGTTCTGATTTCGCGGAGGGGCGCACGTCATGACCAGGCTCACGCGCCAAACCCGCAAGCGCTCTCTGTCCATGCGGCTCACCGCGACGATCGATCGCCGAATGCGTCCGCTCGCGCGCCTGCTGCCCGCGCTCGGTGCGGCCACGATGCTCTTCTGTCTGGCGCGCGGTCGCTTCGCCTCGCTGGGCACGCTCGACTGGACCGAGCTCGGCGTGACCTGGATGTTGCTCGCGGGGATCGGTGCTGCCGGCTGGCGCCGCTTCCGCATCGCCTTCCGCGGCGCCCCGCGCATGATGCGCGACGACGTGGAGCTCGGCGCGGTGCTGCTCGCCGCGGCCTACGCCGTGGTTCGCGTGGGCGGCGCGCCGCTCTATCCGCTCGTCTTCCTGGTGATGGCCTCGCTGGTGGCGTTCCTGCCGCGCGCGGCCGGCGCGGTGCTGCTCGGCGTGGCGCTCGCCTTCGACGCGGCGGTGCAGCTGCTCGCGGTTCCGCCGCACGCGATGGAGTTCGGCTCGCACGCCGCGTTCCTGGCGCTCTTCGCGGGCCTGTACCACGCGGTGCTCGCCGCGCAGATGGCTGCCGCGCGCGCCGCAGAGGCCAGCGCCGTCAAGCGTCGGCTCGCGGAGGTCGAAGAGCGCGCCCGCGCGTACCGCCTCGTCAACGCAGGCGGTTCCGAGACCACCGGTGGCGACGTCGAGGAGCGCGAGAAGTGGATGCTCGCGTCGGTGAAGGAAGTGGAAGGCGCCGTGTCGAGCGCGCTGGAGATCGCCGAGCTGGCGCTGCACACGCACACCTGCGCGGTGTTCCTGCTCTCGCTGAACGAGCGCGAGCTCAAGCTGCACGACTGCCGCTCGCAGTCCGAGCTGGTGAAGCGCGACGCGCTCAATGCTGGTGAGGGCCTGCTCGCGAGCGTCATCAAGCGCGGCGCGCCGGTGCGGCTCTGCGGAAACCTCAAGGGCGTGAGCTACTACGAGGGCGATCTGCACATCCAGAGCGTGCTGGCAGTGCCGCTGCTGGAGGCCGCGACCGACGGCGGCGGCCCGCGCGTGCGCGGCGTGCTCGTGGCCGATCGCCGCAACGCCGAGCCGTTCACCGATGCCGACGAGCAGATCCTGAACGCGGTGGCCGGCGAGGTGCTCCGCGCCATCGAGGTCGAGCGGGTGATGGGCTACATCAAGAAGACCCGCGACGAGAAGGATCGCTTCTACAAGGCCATCGAGGAGCTGAACCGCGTCACCAAGCCGGGCGAGGTCTTCGCCACCGCGAACGAGCTGGCGCGCTCGCTCTGCCGGCTGGACTTCGTGGCCTTCACGCTCGTGGAAGAGCAGGGCGGCAAGCGGCGCCACAAGGTGATGAGCGTCTCCGGCGTGACCGCGGCGCACGCGCTCTCGAACTACGTCTTCCCCGACAACAACGGGCTCGTGGCCAACGTCGTTCGCTACGGCGCCCCGCTGCCTGGCCGCGACGTGCGCTCGATGGACGCCACCGTCATCTTCGACGACGACGCCGCGGTGAAGGGCCTCGCGGGCTTGAAGATCTTCCCGCTGCGCGCGGGCGACAAGATCCTCGGCACGCTGGTGGCCGGCTCGCGTCGGCGCGGCGTGCTCGATGAAGAGGCGATGCGCGTCCTCGAGGTGCTCGCCATTCAAGCCGCCCAGAGCGTGCTGCGCGCGCAGCTCTTCGAGCAGATGGAGAAGATGGCCACCACGGACGGCCTCACCGGGCTCACCAACCACCGCACCTTCCAGAGCAAGCTCGACGAGCAGCTCGGCGTGGCCCGGCGCTACGGCCGCAAGCTCTCGTTCATCCTCACCGACATCGATCACTTCAAGAGCGTGAACGACACCTACGGCCACCCCGTGGGCGACCAGGTGCTCAAGGGCGTGGCGCGGATCCTCCAGGAGACCGCGCGCGACACCGACGTGGTGGCGCGCTACGGCGGCGAAGAGTTCGCGCTGGTGATGCCCGAGACAGACGCCGCCGGCGCCAAGGTCATCGCCGAGCGCATCCGCGAGCGCGTGAAGGCCACCGTCTTCCAGACCGAGCTCGGCCCGCTCAAGGTCACCATGTCGCTGGGGATCAGCACCTGCCCCGACGTGAGCGACAAGAAGGAAGTGCTGATCGAGAAGAGCGATCAGTGCCTCTACTTCGCCAAGCACCACGGACGTAACCGTTCGGTTACAGTCGCGGAAATGGAAGCCGGCAATCGCATGCGCGCGGCGGCTGCGGGTTAGGTAGGATGGAGCTTCCTCTCGGAGGCTCCATGCGCCACCTGCTCGTCGCTGCGTCTGTCGCTGCGCTCGCGTTGCTCGGCTGCTCCAGCTCCACCTCGGGAAGCTCCGGCTCGACCGGCTCCACGGGCAGCACCAGCCACACCACGAGTGCCGGAAGCACCAGCGCGGGCACCACGAGCGCCGGCAGCACCAGCACCGGCACCACGAGCGCCGGGACGTCGACAGGCGCCAGCGCGACGTCGACGACCGGCACGACGGGCACCGGCACCACCAGCACCGGCACGACGAGCGCAGGCACCACGGGCAACACGCTCTTCCCCTCGGACGCGCCCTGGTACCAGGACGTGAGCGCGCTCCAGAAGGACGCGCAGAGCGACGCCATCATCACCGACCTCTCCAACAACGGCGGCTGGGGCAACGGCAACGTCTTCCAGATCGACTTCTCCATCACGCTGCAGCACGCCGACGCGAACACCGAGTTCGTGCCGTGGACGCCCACCGGCGACTGGTACTCGCCCGACTGCGACCAGCAGGACATGCCGCTGCCCACGGGCGGCGCCGTCGAGGGCGAGGACGCGTATGCCTGCACGCAGGGCGGCGACTGCCACCTGCTGGTCATCGACGACGTGCACCAGAAGCTCTACGAGAACTGGGAGTGGAACCAGACCGGCACCAACACCTACGAGAGCGGCTGCCAGGCGGTGTGGGATCTCACCCAGCACTACCCGGACAACCTGCGCGGCGATGGATGTACGTCGGCCGACGCGGCGGGCTTCCCCATCGCCGCGCTGCTCTTCACCGCCGACGAGGTCGCGGCCGGCCACATCGATCACGCCATCCGCTTCATCCTGCCGAACGACCGCATCCGCCACGGCTCGTACGTGCACCCCTCCACGCACAGCACCAACCCCACCGCGGGCGGGCCCAACGCGCCACCGTATGGCGTGCACCTGCGCCTGCGCCAGGACTTCGACGTGAGCGGGCTCTCGCCCGGCGCGCAGGTCGTCGCGAACGCGCTGAAGAAGTACGGCATGTTCCTCTCCGACGGTGGCCAGATCGCGCTCACCGCCGCGGACGATCGCTTCACCACCGCGAAGTGGAGCGGCCTGCTCGACGCGCACGATCTCTCGAGCATCCAGGTCACCGACTTCGAGGTGGTGAACCTGGGCACGCCCGTTCCGCTGAACGACTGCGTCCGGAATCCTTGAGATATATCTAGAGCGCCTCGAGCTCGGCGAAGAGCGCGGCCCACTCGAAGGCGCGCACGCGCTGGGCGAGCACGTCGTTGAGCGCGCGCTCGATGGGCGCGCGGATGCCGAGCTCGTCGAGCAGCGCGCCCAGCTTCACCTTGTCGTTCGGCGCCAGCGCGAGGGAGAGCTCGCGCTCCAGCTCCGCGCGCGCCTGCGGCCACTCCGCGAACTCGCGCGTGGCCCTACGCAGCTCGGCGAGGAGCGTCTCGGGATTCGCCTTGCGCAGTTCGACCACCAGCTCCTGCGCGGGAACCTCGAGCAGCCCTTCGGCGATCGTCGCGCGCAGCTCCGCCTGCTCCGCTGCGTGCTTGGGATCGGTCACCAGATCCACCATGCGTCCGAGGACCTTGGAGAGCGCGCTGTCCGCGAACTCGGCCGCGCGCTTCTCCACCTGCTTCTCCAGCTCGCCGCCCACGGCGCCCAGCACGCCCGCGCCCACCGCGCCCGCGAGCGAGCCAAGCGCGCCAAGTCCTTTCCCCACGCGGCTGCTCGAGATGGGCGCCGAGATGCGACGGCCGAAGTCGACGAGCGCCTCGAGCAGCAGCATGCGGATCAGCTGTCGCACGGGCTCGCGATCGAGCATGCGCAGCACGAGCTGTCGGTGCGGCTGGTGCGGCCGTCGCGCGAGCCGGAGCGCGGCCGCAGGAAACGCAGGCGCCACCAGCTCCTTGAGCGGACGCTTCTCCTTCTCGAACCGTGCCGCGAGCAATTCGACGCGCGTGAGCAGGTGTTTCTGCGCGGACTCGCTCTCGGCGACGGCCGCGAGCGACTCGTGGATGGCGCGCGCCGCCTCCTTGGCATCGACGAGCTCGCCCACGGGACGCGAGAGCAGATCCTCCGTCCAGCGCTGGGCGAGCAGCGCGGCGCCCTCGGCCGTGTGCAGCTTGGCCGCGAGCGGATGTTTCGGCGAAGGCTTGGACTTGCTCATGGCGCGCACGATATCCCGTAAGCTCTCGCTCGCTCATGGGCTTCCTTCAAATCCTGCGCGCGTTTCCGTCGCCGCCCGAACGCTTCACCCGCACGCTGCGCGTGTACCTGCCCGACGCGTACTTCCGCGACGAGGTGCGCCGCTTCGGTGTGCTCTACATGCAGGACGGCCAGAACGTCTTTGCGCACCCCGAGTCCGCGCGCATGGAGACCTGGGGCGCGAACGAGGCCATCGAGCGGCTCGCGGGCGCGCGCGCGATCGAGCCGTGGATCATCGTGGGCGTCGATCACTCGGAGGGGCGCTTCGAGGACTACTCGCCGTGGGTCGAGCCCAAGGTGCGCGCCGGCGGCCGCGCCGACGTGTACGCGGAGTTCCTCATCGAGCACCTGAAGCCCTTCATCGACGCGACCTACCGCACGCGGCCCGAGCGCGAGTGGACGGCGGTCGCCGGTTCGAGCCTCGGTGGATTGATCACCCTCTGGCTCGGGCTGAAGCACCCGGATGTCTACGGCCGCGTGGGCGCGTTCTCTCCGACCGTGATGTGGGCCGGCCGCCGGATGTTCCGCGCGTGGAAGGAGCACGGGCCGCAGCCGCAATTGATATATCTCGATGCGGGCGCCACCGAGCGCTTCGACGTGGACGCGGTGCACCTCGACTACGGCGGCCAGGTGCGCGCCTTCGCCGAGCAGCTCGAGGGCCTCGGCTACGACCACGACGAGCTGCGCGTGGTGCTCGAGCCTGGTGGCCAGCACAGCGAGGTCGACTGGCGGCGCCGACTGCCGGGCGCGCTCGCGTGGCTCTTGCGCTGACTACGCGCGCTCTTGCGTGAGGTGGATGAGCTTGAGCAGCTCATCGCGGTCGGCGTGGCGCATCAAGTACACCTGATCGCCCATCGCGACCGAGATGGGCGATGGCAGCTCGCGGTAGACCATCAGCGCGGGCCCGAGCTTCTCGACGACCTGGTCGTGCGTGAGCTTGTACTGGTGCGAGCGGCGCCGCGCGGCATGCGCGCTGTGGTACGGCCGGTCGAACTTGAAGCTCGACAGATCCTCGCCGGTGAGCATGCGCGCCCAGAGCGCGTACAAGTCCACGTCGCAGGCGTAGTTCATCAGGTCGAGCGTGAAGCCGCCGGGCGGGCGCAGGTTGATCTCCAGCGCCACGTGGCTGCCGTCGGCGAGCTCGAAGAACTCGCAGTGGAAGAAGCGCTCGCGAACTCCGAACGCGGCCACGGTGCGCCGGCCCACGTCCTCGAGCGCGGGGGGAATGACGCGCCGCGAGTAGTAGGAGACGTCGAGCTGCTGGTTCACCACCTCCATCACGCCGCTCGAGTACACGTGCGCCGTGGAGAAGATGATGCGGCCTTCGCGATCGACGAGGCCGTCGTAGCTCACCACCTGGCCGGTGACGAAGCGCTGGGCCACGTAGCCGTCGAGCTTGCGGGCGCACGCCGCCTCGAGCTCCTGCTCGGTGGACACCTTGAACGTCTCGCCGGCGCCGACGCCGACCTCGGGCTTGAGCACCAGCGGCAGGCCCACGCGCTTGGCGAACTTGCGCAGCGTCGCCGCGTCGGGGGTGGTAGCGAGCTCCGGGTAGGGGATGTTCGCGCGCTTGTAGACCTCGCCCATGCCGGCCTTGCTGCGGTGGCGATCGGCCTCGGCGGGGCGCTGGCCGAAGATGTCGAAGTCGTCGCGCAGCTTGGCTTCGAGGCCGAGCCAGTGCTCGTTGTGCGAGTCGACGCGATCGATCTTTCCGTACGTGTTCGTGAAGTGCTGGCAGGTGTTGCGGACGTCGTCGTAGCCCATGTGCGGCAGGTAGACGTATTCGCGGAGCGCGTCGCGCAGCTCGGGGCGGAGGTCGTGCGGTGGCGAGTCGCCGATGCCGAACACGTTGGCGCCGCGCGCCTTGAGCGCGGTGCAGAACAGGTAGAACTGGTGCGGAAAGTTGGGCGAGATGAAGACGACGTTCATCGTCCGGCTCCCGAAAAAGCGTCCCCACAATTTGGCCATTGGTGGGGCGGGAAGGGGAGTCCAATCGGTGCGCGCCGGTGTCGGCCGAACGAACCACGACCCACGGCCCACGATCGTGCTCACTGATTGGGCGTTCAGTGTTTGCGGCTCGCCTGACCGCCATCAACCTCGTTCCAGGTGGCGATGTTGACGTTGGGGCCGAAGGCTCGAATGCTTGGAGCTGGCCGCCTCGGGAACGCCGTGCTTCGCCTCACCTCAGCGCTTTGTCTTCTCCTCGCGGTTTCGACCGCGCGTGCAGAGTCCGTTGCGCCCGTCGACAATCCCGCCGTGCCCGCGGTCGCGCCGCGCGAAGTGCCCGAGTTCCACGCGCCGCCGTTCACGGACGCTGAGCTCACGCCGTACCTCTCCGATGCAGCGGGCCAGGCCGCGAAGAAGCTCTTCGACGCCGGCCGCTATCGCGAGGCGCTGCCCGCGCTCCAGAAGCTTCCGCCGAACATCGCCACGCGCTACCTGAGCGGGCTCTGCCTGCTGCACCTCGATCGCAACGCCGAGGCAGGCGCGCTCTTCGCCGCGCTCGCTGCCGACGCGCCCGCGCTTGCCAGCCGCTGCCACTTCCACGCCGCCGTCGCCTTCGAAGAAGCGCACCAGCTCGACGCCGCCCAGCGCGAGTACGAAGCCGTCGCGCCCGCGGAGAGCGTGTGGGGCGAGGCGCAGCTGGGCCTGGCGCGCGTGCTGCGCGAGAAGCATGACCTGTTCGGCGCGCTCAGCGCGCTCGCGCCCATCGCGAATCGTCCCTGGCAGAGCGCGGGTCGCGACCTGCAGGCCGAGGCGCTGGTGTTCATCGCGCAGCTCGCCAACGCCACCAACGACCACGACACCGCCAAGCTCGCCGATCTGGAGCTCTGGAGCGAGCACCCGCTGGCGAAGATCTCCGAGGCCGCGCTCGCCGACGCCAAGCGCCTCGGGCTGAAGGATCCGTCCAACCTCGAGAAGCTGCGCCGCGCCGAGGTGCTCCTCGACGCCAATCGCAACGACGCCGCGCTCGCGCTGCTCAAGCCGCTGCTCACGGTGTGGAAGCTGCCCGAGTCGACCGCGTGCCAGACGCACTTCCTCTACGGCAAGGGTCTGCGCAAGCAGCGCCAGCACAAGGACGCGCTCGACGCGCTCGAGCCCGTGATCGCCCAGTGCACCGCGGACGCCAGCCTGCGCGCGCGGGCGCTGTACACCGCGGGCTCGTCGGGATCGATCGTGGCGCCGGAGCGAGGGATCGCCGCGTACACCACGCTCGCGCACGACTATCCGGATCACTCGTTTGCCGACGACGCGCTCTTCTTCGCCGCCGACATCCAGATGAAGCAAGGCGACATCGAGGGCGCCAAGAGGACGCTCACCACGCTCGTGGACACGCCCGCGTACCGCGATGGCGACTTCCGCGCGGACGGGCTCTTCCGGCTCTTCTGGCTCGCGCGCCGGGAACAGAAGCTCGAGCGCGGGCTGGCGATCCTGGAGCGCATCATCAACGAGTACGGCGCCACGCGCGTCGGCGAGGTGGAGCGTGCGGAGTACTGGCGCGCGCGGACGTTGTCCCAGCTCGGAAGGCACGACGAGTCCGACGAGGCGTATGCCGCGCTGGTGAGCGCGCACCCGAGCTCGTACTACGCGCTGCTCGCGCGCTCGCGGCTCTCGGAGTGTCACGGCGCACGTGCGGACTCGCTGGCCAGGTCGGTCGAGGCGCTGCCGCCGCCGTTGCCCTCGCAGCTCCAGCCCGGACGCTTGCGCGAGGAGCCGCACTTCCTGGCGGCCGTCGAGCTCTATCGCGTGGGCCTGCCCGAGGAGGCTGCCGACGAGCTGGTGGCTGTGCCGCGGGAGCAGCTTCGCGCCGAAGAGACGGACGCGCTGCGGATCATCGTCGAGCTGCTCGCGCGGGCGGGAAATGCGCGTGCGGCGCAGGCCATCGCGCGCACGGAGCTCGCGAGCGATCTCGCCGGCTCGCCGACCGCGAGCAACCTGCCGCTGTGGCTGGCCGCCTATCCGCAAGCGTTCCGGCCCGAGGTTCAAAAGAGCTGCACCGCCGAGCAGGTGGAGCCGGATCTCTTCCAGGCGCTGATCCGCGAGGAGAGCGCGCTGGATCCGCACGTCGTCTCGTGGGCCGGTGCGGTGGGGCTGAGCCAGCTCATGCCCGCGACGGCGAAGAGCGTGGCCAAGGAGCTGCACGTGAAGCAGAAGATCGACGTGGAGACGCTGCAGCAGCCGGAGCTGAACCTCCGGCTCGGCTCGCACTACGTCGGCTCGCTCCTCAAGCGCTTCTCCGGCAATCCCGCGCTGGCGCTCGCCGCGTACAACGCCGGCGCGGGCGCAGTGGGTGGCTGGCTTCGCGATCGCGGCAGCGAGGACCTGGACGCGTTCGTCGAAGAGATCCCCATTGCCGAGACGCGCATGTACGTGAAGCGCGTGCTGCAGAGCTTCAACGTGTACCAGCTGCTCTACGCGCGCCGCGCCGAGGCCAGGTTGCCGCGGCAGACGCTCGCGCCGCCGCGTCCCAAGAGCGCGGCCGCGACCAAGCCTGCGCCGAGCACGGTCACGGCTGCTGCGAACTAAGCCCAGAAATCGGTTGAGTCGATCCTCGCCTCGCTGGGTCTTTTCGCCCGATCTGTTCGTCCCCAAGGGGAGGCTTCGCACTCGCTGCGTCGTCACGTGCCTTCGGGCACGCTCCTCCTCGCTCCTCGACCTCGCC